>JBEKZK010000602.1:0-3853 GCA_049509935.1 Xanthobacteraceae bacterium
GCGTTTATTCCGTGGCCCCAAGTTTCACATTTCTTCTTGATGGACCTCGGACGTAGCGTGCCGCTCCCTTCGACCCCGGGTAACGATACGAGGCCCGAAAATGCTCGACGCCGTGATGCTTGCCTGCGGATTCGCCGCATTCGCGCTCTTCCTCGGCTACGCGGCGCTCTGCGCCAGCTTGTGAGGCTGCCATGCCGTTCGATTATGTCCTGGGCGGCGCCGTGTCGCTCGTCATCCTCGTCTACCTGGTCTACGCGCTCGCGCGCCCAGAGAAATTCTAGGGAACCGTCATGACTGCAAATGGATGGCTGCAGATCGCGATCTATGCGGCGATCGTCGCCGCGATCGTGGTGCCGCTCGGCGGCTACATGGCGAAGGTGTTCGCGGGCGAGAAGACCTTCCTGTCGCCGGTGCTGCGCCCGGTGGAAAGCCTGTTCTATCGCGTCTCCGGCGTCGATCCGGCACGCGACCAGCACTGGCTGACCTATGCGGTCGGCACGCTGCTGTTCAACCTCGCGGGCTTCGTCCTGCTCTACGCGCTGCAGCGCTTGCAGGGCGTGCTCCCGCTCAACCCGCAGGCCTTCCCCGGCGTCGCGCCCGACCTCGCGCTCAATACCTCGATCAGCTTCGTCACCAACACCAACTGGCAGGCCTACGGCGGCGAGAGCACCATGAGCTACCTGGTGCAGATGGCCGGGCTGACGGTGCACAATTTCGTCTCCGCCGCCACCGGCATCGCGGTGGCGATCGCGCTGATCCGCGGATTTTCCCGGCGCTCGGCGCAGAGCATCGGCAACTTCTGGGTCGATCTGACCCGCGCCGTGCTCTACATCCTGCTGCCGATCTCGATCGTCGGTGCGCTGTTCCTGGTCTGGCAGGGCATGCCGCAGAACCTCAGCGCCTACGTCGAGGCGACCACCCTGGAGGGCGGCAAGCAGGTCATCGCCCAGGGGCCGGTGGCCTCGCAGATCGTCATCAAGATGCTGGGCACCAACGGCGGCGGCTTCTTCAACGCCAATGCGGCACACCCTTACGAGAACCCCACGGCGCTGGCGAACCTGGTGCAGATGGTGCTGATCTTCACCATCGGCGCGGCGCTGACCAACACGTTCGGCCGTATGGTCGGCAACCAGATGCAGGGCTGGTCGCTGTTCGGCGCCATGGGCATCCTGTGGCTCGCCGGCGTGCTGGTGACCTACGGCGCCGAGAGCGCCGGCAACCCGGCCTTCGCGGCGCTCGGCATCGACCAGCAGGCGAGCCCGGCGCAGGCCGGCGGCAACATGGAGGGCAAGGAGGTGCGCTTCGGCATCGCCAACTCCGCCCTGTTCGCCACCGTCACCACCGATGCCTCGTGCGGGGCGGTGAACGGCATGCACGACAGCTTCACGCCGCTCGGCGGCATGGTGCCGATGGTCAACATGCAACTCGGCGAGGTCATCTTCGGCGGCGTCGGCGCCGGGCTCTACGGCATGCTGCTGTTCGCCATCCTGGCGCTGTTCATCGCCGGCCTGATGGTCGGACGCACGCCGGAATACGTCGGCAAGAAGCTCGAATCGCGCGAGGTCAAGATGGCGATCCTTGCACTGCTGGCGCTGCCGCTGTCGATCCTCGGCTTCAGCGCCGTCGCCAGCGTGGCGCCGGCCGGCCTTGCCGGTCTCGCCAACAGCGGCCCGCACGGCTTCAGCGAGCTGCTCTATGCCTATACGTCGGCGACCGCCAACAACGGCAGCGCCTTCGCCGGCCTGAGCGCCAACACCCCGTTCTTCAACCTGACGCTCGCGGCCGCGATGATGATCGGACGTTTCGCCATCATCGTGCCGGTCCTGGCGATCGCCGGCTCGCTCGCCGCCAAGAAGCTGGTGCCGGCGTCGTCCGGGACCTTCCCGACCGACAACGGCCTGTTCGTGGCGCTGCTGATCGGCGTGATCCTCATCACCGGCGGCCTGATCTACTTCCCGGCGCTGGCGCTCGGCCCGATCGTCGAGCACCTGCAGATTCTCGCCGGCACTCTCTACTGAGGGCAACAACCATGACGCTCAATTCGATCGACAAGTCGGCCGTGTCGGCCCAGTCCGACAAGACCTCGGTGGCCGGCAGCGTGCCCAGGGGCTCGCTCACGGCCGCGTCCGGCGAGATCCGGCTCAGCCGTCAGACCACGGTCGCCGGAATGTCGGGCAGGCTCGTCGCCAGCGCGATCGGCGAATCGTTCCGCAAGCTCGACCCGCGCACCCTGGCGCGCAACCCGGTGATGTTCGTGGTCGAGATCGTCGCGCTGCTGACCACCGTGCTGGTCATCCGCGACGCCGTGACCGGGGTGAACGTCCTGTTCTCCGCCCAGATCGCGTTCTGGCTGTGGTTCACGGTCCTGTTCGCCAACCTCGCCGAGGCGGTGGCCGAAGGACGCGGCAAGGCGCAGGCCGACAACCTGCGCCGCATGCGCACCGAGACCAAGGCCAAGCGCCTGGTCAACGCCAGGTCGACCACCCACGAACGCGTCTCCGCGCTCGACCTCAAGGCGGGCGACTTCGTGCTGGTCGAGGCCGGCGACATCGTCCCCAGCGACGGCGACGTGATCGAGGGCATCGCCTCGGTCGACGAATCGGCGATCACCGGCGAATCGGCGCCGGTCATCCGCGAAAGCGGCGGCGACCGCTCGGCGGTCACCGGCGGCACCCGCGTGCTGTCGGACTGGATCAGGGTGCGGATCACCGCGGCCCAGGGCTCGACCTTCCTCGACCGCATGATCGCGCTGGTCGAAGGCGCGGTGCGGCAGAAGACCCCGAACGAGATCGCGCTCAACATCCTGCTCGCGGGCATGACCATCATCTTCGTGTTCGCCACCGTGACGATCCCGAGCTTTGCGATCTACGCGGGCGGCAGCATCTCGGTCGTCGTGCTGGTGGCGCTGTTCGTCACCCTGATCCCGACCACGATCGGCGCGCTGCTCTCGGCCATCGGCATCGCCGGAATGGATCGCCTGGTGAAGTTCAACGTGCTCGCCATGTCGGGACGCGCCGTCGAGGCCGCCGGCGACGTCGACACCCTGCTGCTCGACAAGACCGGCACCATCACGCTCGGCAACCGCCAGGCCGCCGAGTTCGTGCCGATGCCGGGCGTCACCGCCCAGGAGCTGGCGGATGCCGCCCAGCTCTCCTCGTTTGCCGACGAGACGCCGGAGGGCCGCTCGATCGTGGTGCTCGCCAAGGACAAGTTCGGCCTGCGCGAGCGCAGCGTGACCGACCTCGGCGGGCGCTTCGTGGCGTTCTCGGCGCAGACCCGGATGAGCGGGGTCGACGTTCCGGGCGCAGTGATCCGCAAGGGCGCGGTCGACGCCGTCGTCGCCTTCGTGCGGCAGACGGCGAAGAATCCGGGCACGCCGATCCCGCCCCAGCTCAACGAGGTCGCCGAGCGCATCTCGCGCAGCGGCGGCACGCCCCTGGCGGTGTCCAGGAACGACCGCGTGCTCGGCGTCATCCATCTCAAGGACGTGGTCAAGGGCGGCATCCGCGAGCGCTTCGGCGAGTTGCGCCGCATGGGCATCCGCACCGTGATGATCACCGGCGACAATCCGCTGACGGCGGCCGCGATCGCCGCCGAGTCCGGGGTCGACGACTTCCTCGCCCAGGCGACGCCGGAGGACAAGCTGCGGCTGATCCGCGACGAGCAGGCCAACGGCAAGCTGGTGGCGATGTGCGGCGACGGCACCAACGACGCGCCGGCGCTCGCCCAGGCCGACGTCGGCGTGGCGATGCAGACCGGCACCCAGGCGGCGCGCGAGGCCGGCAACATGGTCGACCTCGATTCCGACCCGACCAAGCTGATCGAGATCGTCGGCATCGGCAAGCAATTGCTG
>JBEKZK010000603.1:0-3848 GCA_049509935.1 Xanthobacteraceae bacterium
TCGAGGTGTCGGCGAGCAGCATGGGCGACGCGGTGTTGCGCAAGGCCACCGAAGAGCCTGAGGTGATGCCGATCCCTGTCGACTCCGGGGTCGCGGACTGGCGTCGATCCGGGCCTTGACCGCAAACCGCCAGAGAGTTTGCCGGTCATGACGACGGGGCGCGTCACGAAGAACGGCGCAGTGGCGGAGGCGACAATGACATTCGCATACGTGAGCGTGGACGAGGCGATCAAGCGCAGCGGCCTGCGCATGGTGGTGGTCGGCGGTGTGCCGAGCCCGTGGGGCGAGGCCGCCAAGGGCATCCTGCACATCAAGGGCATCGAATGGGTCGCCGTGCGCCTGGACTATGACAGCGAGCCCCTGAAGACCTGGGCTGGAGGGCGCAGCGGTCCGGTCGCCGTCTACGAAAACGAGCGACCGCGCTCCGGCTGGGCCGAGATCCTGCTGCTCGCCGAACGCCTGGCGCCGACGCCATCGCTGCTGCCGGCGGACCCGGCCGAGCGCGCCCTGGTGTTCGGCCTCGCCCACGAGATCTGCGGCGAGGCGGGCCTCGGCTGGTCGCGCCGGCTGCAGCTGGTGCACCACGGCCTGCACAAAGCCGGCGGCTTCCCTGAACGCGTCGCCAAGTATCTGGGCAGAAAGTACGGCCACACCGCGGAGGCGGGCGCGGCCGCGGGCCAACGGGTGGCCGAGCTCGTGGGCATGCTGGTGGCGCGCCTGAATGCGCAGCGCCTGGCGGGTAGCCGTTACTACGTGGGCGGCTCGCTGACCGCGGTGGATGTCTACAGCGCGACCTTCACGGCGATGTTCCGCCCGCTGCCGCCCGACCAGTGCGCGATGGATGCCGGCACCAGGGCGGCGTTCGAGTTGCTGGATGCGCCGACCGCAGCGGCGCTGGATCCGATCCTGTTCGCGCACCGCGACATGATGTACGCGCAGCATCTGGAGCTGCCGCTCTCGCTTTGAGCATCGGGCAACGCGATCACGCGGTCGAGGCGCTGCGACTAGCGATGAACAGACGCATATCGATCGCCATGCCGGTGGCGGGAGAGAATGGAGCGCGCCGCCGTGGCATCGAGATGCGGCACGATGACGAGGCGGTCGACCTCGCCCTTCAGGAAGGCCCGCAGGAACGCCGGATAGTTCTTGAAGGACACGCATCCGAACGACTGACCGGTGGGACCGAGCATGTAGGTATGCGCGAGCATGCCGTCGCGACCAAACATGTTGGCTTCGCCGACCGGATTGAGGCGGATCGCCCGCACACCATGGAAGAGCTCGCCGCGCAACGCGAGATCATAGACGTTGGGTGGGGTCGGCCCCCGATTCTTTTCACTGACGTAGCGGGGATCGTCCAGCCGCCTGCCCACCCCCGAATGCGCCTCCAGCTCTTCGCCGTCCGGCAGATAGACCGTGTGCGCCGCGATGTCGTAGATCGCCGTGCGGCGCTCGGGACCGGGCAGCGAGCTCGAATCGTTGCGAGCCGGGGCGGGCACGTAAATCTGACGTTCGGGGCCGCTGGTCAGCGGCGGCACGGCGCCGACCGGCGCGGACGTTGGTGTGGTGGCTGGAGCGACCTCGGGTTCAGGCACCGTATCCGGGGCGTCGCCGCGATCGTCAACGGCCGGGGCCAAGTCGGAGAGATCCGCCACGACGGCCACCGCGGCCACCGCAGCCACCGCAGGATAGCGATAGCCTGGGGCAATCATCTCCGGCCCGATCGACGAACCCGCATGGATATAGGGATTGGTGGAGAGTGAGGCGGCAACCATCCACACGGCCGCCACGCTGACAATGGCCGCCGTGACGCATGCGGCGGCCGCGGCTCCGAGACCGATGATGACGCCGCCGGAAATTGCGCGAAGACGATTGCCGAGCGTGAAACCACGACAGTCGAATGGACTGGTCCGAGGGAATGCGGCGGTCGCACACGTCATCACTGGTTACTCGCAAACAGTTACTTCACGGAAGCCATTGCGGGCCGCGCAGTTGAGCTGCTTCGGCCCGCTCTCGATCGCTCGAAGAACCGACGCCTGGTCTCGTCGCGCCAATCCGCCGCGTCACCACGTGTGACGCGGTCGATAACAATGGAGCGATTAAGGTTAAGCGGCCCTAAACGAGTGCCCGGCCGAGCCGAAAACTCGGCTCGGTGATCCTTTCGGAGGTGCCCCAAATGCGATATCGTTGGTCGCTCGAGGACAAGGCAGCGAAATCCAAATGGCCGGAGTTGCAACCACGCCCGCCGCTTCCGCGCCGGCGATCCGCCACGTCGACGTCCCCGGCTACCCGGCCGCGCATTCCCCGTACTCCCATGCCGTCGTCGCCAACGGTTTCGTGTTCGTGTCGGGCCAGATACCCGTAAGGCCGGGGGGTGCCCCCGCCGAGGTCGTCGGCGACACCATGCGGGAGCAGACACGCCAGGCTTTGCGCAACGTCCAGACCGTCCTCGAGGCCGCCGGGAGCTCGCTCGACCGCGTGGTGAAGATCACGGTGCTGCTGGCGCGGCCCGACCTCTATGCAGAGATGAACGAGGCGTATGCGGAGTTCTTCGCCGGGGCGAAGCCGGCGCGGTCGATGGTCCGCTTCGGCGCCGACATCGCCGGCGTCCTTGTCGCCATCGAGGCGATCGCCCTCGCCTGAACCCGCTCCAGCAAACGCAGGCCATGACCAAGGTTCTCATCACCGATCGTGCCTGGCCGGATCTCGACATCGAACGCGCGGTGATCGAGGGCGCGGGGTTCGAGCTCGTCGCCGGCCCGGCGACGGCACTGCCGGCTCCGGAGATCGCCCGGCTGGCGGCCGAGCACCGGCCGGCCGCGATCATGACCTGCTGGGCGGAGGTGAATGCGGAGGCGATGCGCGCCTGTCCGCACCTGAGGATCGTCGCCCGGATCGGCGTCGGCCTCGACAACATCGATCGCGCTGCCGCTGCGGCCATTCGTGCCGTGGTCACCAACGTGCCCGACTATTGCGTCGAGGAGGTCTCCGACCACGCGGTTGGCCTGCTGCTCGATTCGGCGCGCGGCATCACCAGCTTCGACCGGGCAGTGAAGGCCGGCCGCTGGGACCCGGCGCTGGCGGAGCTGCGTCGCGTCCGCGACCTCGTGGTCGGCATCGCCGGCTTCGGCCGCATCGGCCGCAGGACCGCGCACAAGCTCGCCGCGTTCGGGGTGAAGCTCCTGGTCTTCGACATGGTCCCGGTGGGCGCGACCGCGGTCGCGGTCGAGCAGGTCGAGCTCGCCGAGCTGGTGGAGCGGTCCGACGTGGTGGTGATCCATCTGCCGCTCACGCCGAGCACCCACCACCTGTTCGACGCAGGGCTGATCGGCCGGATGAAGCCCGGCGGCGTGCTGATCAACGTCAGCCGCGGCGGGCTCGTCGACAATGCGGCGCTGCTCGACGCGCTCGATCGCGGCGCGATCGCCATGGCGGGTCTCGACGTGATCGAAGGCGAACCGACGCCGCCGGAGGCGATCACCCGCCATCCACGCGTCATCGCCACGCCGCATATTGCATTTTCCTCGACGGCCTCGCTGATCGAGCTTCGCCGCCGCGCCGCCGAGGAGGTCGTGCGGGTGCTGCGCGGCGAGGCTCCGCACCACCCCTGCCCGCCGCCGTGAGCTCCGGCCTGCGGGCTGACCAAACGATAAAATCCCACGGCTCGAGGAAAATGCCCACATGTCCGCTCTCGCCATTGCCCGCATCAAGGGGCGCCAGATCCTCGATTCGCGCGGCCGTCCGACCGTGGAGGCCGATGTCGAGCTGACCGGCGGAGCGATCGGTCGCGCCGCCGTGCCGTCGGGCGCCTCGACCGGCCGCAACGAGGCCCACGAGCTGCGCGACCAGGT
>JBEKZK010000604.1:0-3848 GCA_049509935.1 Xanthobacteraceae bacterium
TTGCCGCGCTCGAGAGTGTCATCGCCGACACCGCCGCGCGCGCCCTTGCCACCGCGCTCGACGATGTCGGAAGCGCGGCGCTGCGCGCCGACTTGGCGAGCCTGCGCCACGAGACGCAGTACACCCGGCTGTTCCGCAGCTGATGCGGGTTTGACCGGCGCGTCTGGGCAAATATAAGGGTGCCGTGGAATGAGGTCAGACGCGGGGCCATGACGCAGCTCGCCGAAGCGATCGCCCGGGAGTTTGGAACGCCGGCGGTGGCGATCGACCTCGACCGGGTCGAGCGCAACATCGCGCGTCTGCAGGCGGCATGCGCGGCGGCCGGCGTCGCCAACCGTCCGCACATCAAGACGCACAAGAGCCCGGCGATCGCCGCCATGCAGCGCGATGCCGGCGCCTGCGGCATCACCTGCCAGAAGCTCGGCGAGGCCGAGGTGATGGCCAATGCCGGGTTCGACGACATCCTGATCAGCTACAACATCCTCGGCGAGGAGCACGTCGGGCGTCTGGCGGCGTTGATCGCGAAGGCGCACGTGACGGTCTGCGCCGACAACCCGACCGTGGTGGCGGCGTTGGCCGATGCCGCCGGGCGGGCCGGCCGGCCGCTCGACGTGCTGGTCGAATGCGACACCGGCCGCAAGCGGGCCGGCGTCGAGACCGCCGCCGAGGCCATAGGCCTTGCCCGCGACATCGCCGACCACGATGGCCTGCGCTTCGCCGGCTTCCTGCTGTATCCGCCGGAGACCGCGATTGCCGAGACCCAGCGCTTCTTCGATGCGGCGCTCGCCGGCGTCCGCGAGGCCGGCCTCGAGCCGCGCATCGTCTCCTCCGGCGGCACGCCGAACATCGTCAATCTGGGAAAGATCGCCGGCGCCACCGAGCACCGCGCCGGAACCTACGTGTTCAACGACCGCATGATGGTGGCCTGCGGCGCCGCCACCCTGGACGATTGCGCGCTGCACGTGGTGGCGACCGTGGTGAGCCGCGCAGCGCCCGGGCGCGGCATCGTCGATGCCGGCTCCAAGACCCTGACCAGCGACACCGGCGGCCTCGACGGCCACGGTCTCATCCTCGAGCATCCGCAGGCGCGCATCCAGAAATTCGCCGAGGAGCACGGCTTCCTCGATCTGTCGGCGTGCAACGATCGTCCCCGGGTCGGCGACGTGGTGCGCATCGTCCCCAATCACGTCTGCGTGGTGGTCAACATGGTCGACCGTCTCGTCGCCACCCGCGGCGGCCGGATCGTCGGCGAGATTCCGGTCGCGGCGCGCGGGCGGATCAGCTGATGGCGAGCGTCCACGGACCTCTGCGCGTCGGCGTCGGCGGCCCGGTCGGCTCGGGCAAGACCGCGCTGATGGACGCGCTGTGCAAGCGGCTGCGCGACCGCTACGAGATCGCGGCGATCACCAACGACATCTACACCAAATGGGACGCCGAATATCTGGTCCGCTCCGGGGCGCTGTCGCCGGAGCGCATCGCCGGGGTGGAGACCGGCGGCTGCCCGCATACCGCGATCCGCGAGGATGCGTCGATCAACCTCGCGGCGATCGCCGAGATGCGGCAGAAGTTTCCCGACCTCGATCTGGTGCTGATCGAATCCGGCGGCGACAATCTGGCGGCGACGTTCTCGCCCGAGCTCGCGGATCTCACGATCTACGTCATCGACGTCGCCGCCGGCGACAAGATCCCCTCCAAGGGCGGTCCGGGCATCACCCGCTCCGATCTGCTGGTGATCAACAAGATCGATCTTGCCCCTCACGTCGGCGCCTCGCTCGACGTGATGGAGCGCGACGCCCGGCGCATGCGCGGGCAGCGACCGTTCGTCTTCACCAACCTGCACACCGGACACGGCCTCGACGCCATCGTCGAATTCGTCGAGAGCAAGGGCGGCCTGGCGGCGTAGTCGCGTAGCCCGGATGGAGCGAAGCGAAATCCGGACGGCCGTGCCGTATTGCGCGGCCGCTCCCGCCTTCCGCTTCGCTCCTTGCGCTACCCCGCCTGCTGCTCGCGATCGAGAATCTCCACCGTGCGGCGGTAAAGGTCCTCGGCGCGCTGCGGCGACGCGCCGACGCAGACGACGCCGAGCTTGCCGAATTCCGACAGCGCGCCGATCAGGTGGAACACCACGCCCTCGTGCACGGTGCCGTCATAGTGCAGCCCGTTGAGCACCGCGACATCGACCAGATCGGGCGGCGTGAGGCCGCGGTAGTGCGGCGCCTCGAGATTGTCCGACGCGGTGTAGAACCGCGGCTGCCCGGCCGGCGTCCGGAACAGGCCGGTGGCCGGCTCGTAGGTGCCGCCGGTGAGGAACTGCAGCATCAGGAACGGGTGCGTGGTGCCGCCCTTGCGCAGGTTGATCTCGATCGCGTAGTTCCGCCAGGCGCCGCCGTCCCGCGTCGACACGAAGTCGACGCCGAAGCGCCCGAGCACACCGCGCCGGCCGAGCAGGGCCGCGACCTTGGCGCCCTCGGCCTGGATCGCCAGCCGATAGGCCTCATCGGCGGGAAAGCGGCAGCCCAGGAATATCTGCCCCCCGGGCCCGCCGAGCACCTGGTCGTGGGTCGAGATCGGCTCGACCGCTCCGAGCGGGTCGACACGGAACTGCACCGAGGGCGACCGCTTCTCCTCGCCCTCGATGAATGCCTCGACGATGGCGCCCATCTGCTGCGCCTTGGCCCGATAGGCCTCCCACGTCATTCCGTGCGCTTCGAACGCGAGATGCGGAAGCCGCTCCCGGATCCACGGCGCCAGCGCCGGCCCCGTCGGGGCGCCGTCGAAACGGAACAGGGCGTTGCCTTCGCCTGAGAATCCTTCGTTGAGCTTCACGACGGCGCGCCGCAGGCCCGGATCGCGGCCCTTCAACTCCGCCAATCCGGCGGCGATTGCGGCTTCGTCGGCAAGATCCTCCGCGCCATCCGGAATCGCGACGCCGGCCTCGCGCAACGCCTTGCGGCCCCCGCTTTTCGTGCCCAGGACCTGCAGGGCCGGGTCGCACCCGTAGACCGGAATGCCGAGGCGTACCGCCAGGGTGCGCTCCAGCGCCGACACCGCGAACGCCGCGATGTGGGCGCTGGCCGGGTCCCCGATGGCGTCGCGCAGGCGTCGGAGCAGGCGAGGGCGCGCCAGGATCTTCTCGGTCAGCGGCCGCGTGCTGCCGTCGAAGCAGGCGAGCAGCGTCAGCCGCTCGCGCGCGTGCAGCGCCGGGATCCCCTGCAGCAGGTGCAGATAGTAGTCGATGATCGTCTCGGAGATCGGCTGGCTGGTCACCAGGACCAGCCGGGTACGCGGCAGCCGGAGCAGCATCAGCATGCCGAGCATGCGCTCCTCGTAGTGGTGCACGCCGGCGATCCTGGCCATCACGTCCTGGTCCAGGCTCAGGCTCGGCAGCACCACGATGGTGCGCGGAGCGGTCGGGTTCGGGAAGATCCGGCGGAACATGTCGGGCAACGTCGCCTGCAGGCGGGCGAACGCCGCCCGCTCCTCGGCCGAGCCGGGCTCGCAGTCTCGCCGATTCTCGCTGCACGGGCCGCTCACGGAGCCTCCGCGGATGTCGAAAACCTTTCACCCGTCATGCCCGGCCATGACGACGCGCTGAGTGATTCCACCCGGTCGCAACATGCTGTAGCATTCTCCGGATGCTGTTCCAGGTCGTTCATTGCCACCCGCTGACCGACAGCTACAATCATGCGCTGTTCCGCGAGATCGTGGCGACGCTCGAGCGCGGCGGTCATCGCGTGGTGGCAACCGACCTCTATCGCGAGCAGTTCGACCCGGTGATGTCCGCGGCGGAACGGGGAAGCTACTACCAGCCATCCTACGCCGACGCGGGGGTGCGCAGCTACGTCGAT
>JBEKZK010000605.1:0-3846 GCA_049509935.1 Xanthobacteraceae bacterium
AACGAGCGCGACACGACCCACTTCGGCTGGCGCCGCCACGCCGCCGCGAAGTCGCGTTCCTCCGCGCCCCATTCGGGAAGGTCTTCGTCCCAAATACGCATGACCTCGTATATGCGGCGACCGTACACGCCGCCCGCCAGGTCGCGCACTTGCTCTATGAAGTGACGAAAGAGCGCGGGGCTCGGCCTCATTTCGAGATGGTCGACATAGCCGTCCAGCGACTGGTTCATTCCAAAGACGAGCTTCGCCATGCTGCAAAATCTCCACCCAAGGCTCTTCAGAACAGCGCAATCTCAGACTGAAACCGCTCTGCTCAATTCCTCGTGCTCGAATGCGGTCGCCATGCGCTCGATCTCTTTGGGGGCGAGTTCGGTCGCGGCGGCGGTTTGGCGCCAGCGCGCGACGGCGGTGCCGACCTCGCGCACGATGATGTTCGCCTTGTCGGGTTTCACACCGAAATGCCGCGCCACCTCGAAGGCAAGATCAAGCGACGCTGTTCCATCGGTTTCGTCAATGGCTGTCGTCAGAATGCGTGGCTTGATGTCGACTGGAATGGGATTCAGGTCATAGGCCGGTGAGAGGCGCCAGCCCGCTGCCGGCGCGTAGAGGAAGCCGTGATTGCGCAAATGATCGTCGGTGTTGGAAATCAGGATGCTGAAGACGATCCGCCGCCAGAGCTGCGCGCAATCCTCGTCGGCCTTCCCACCGTATTGGCGCAACGCGTCGGCAATTTCCATGTAGCTGTGCGGCTCATTGTCGGTCGCGTCGAGCAGGCTCATCGCCGACAGGAACGGAATGCGCGCGTTGCCGCGACGATCGAACCGGCGCAGCAGCATCACGTCGCGATCGGCGACTTTCTCGAGGCGCCAGTCGGGCGTCGCTATGCCCGCATGAGCCGCAAGCGTCAAGGCGACGGCTTCCCAGACCGTGACCCGGATCAGGTCGCCATGCTGCGGGAATTTCGCGATGACCAGTTGGCCATCGCGGTCGATGACGGATGCCTTCGGCCGGGCGCCGCCGATCGACGAGCCGGGGGCGAGCAGCAGACGAAGATCGTCGTCGCTGCCGCCGTCCTCACTCATGCGCAGCGCTGCGCCGAGCAGGGCGGGCAATTGCAGCAGGGGTGGAATCTGCACGCCAGTCGCGAGAAACGGCCCGTCTTCGTGCTCGGATAGACGCAGCGCGCCCTGGCGGGCGATATCGCCGACGCCGAGAAGGTAGTCAATTTCGAGAAGCGTGCGCGGCGTGCGTCTTTCTTCGCGCGCCTTGCGACGCTCTTCGCGCTGAATCAGCATCCGGCCCCAGCGATCCGGCGCGGAGTCGCCGATCGCACCGAATATCCGCCTTCCGGCAGCCGTGTGGTGCGGCCCTTTGCCGAGCGTCAACGCCGGCTCGAGCGCGAAGCGGGACGGGTTGGTCAGCCATGACGCATCGTATTCGAAGGTGGCGCTTTCCTTGCCTTTGCGGCTGCGCCCCCAAAGGCGGCCGACGAGATGCGGCACGCCTTCCAGATCCACATGGACGAGGAGGCCGCGATCCGTCATGCCGGCTTCCTCCGCGCCACGCCGCGCTGCCGGATGCGTTTCGGAAGCCGCTCATCTTCGAGCTGGAGGCCGACGTCATCGGCCCGGGTGTCGGCGAGATCGGCAACGCGCGGCGTCATTCCGAGGACGAACATGATGATCGCATAGATGCCGAGCGAAACGCCCGGATCGCCGCGTTCGACCTTGCGCAGCGTCGGCCGCGTGATGAAAGCGCGTTCCGCCATGGTCGTCGTCGTGATGCGCCGACGCAGCCGCGCGCTGCGAATGTCCTGACCGAGCTTGGCGAGAGCGCGCTTGACGGGCAGCGGCAATGGCGGCGTTGAACGCATGAGTTGCCGTCTCTCTAATGAATTTTATCATATCCACAAAGGCTTTTATTGTAAATTAAAATTTCCATTATGGCAGCCAAGCTCATCAGTCGGAAGCATCCCGCCGCGGCGCCAGAAGACGTTCCGCCTCCGCGACCACCCGCTCCACGATCTCGCCCGCGGGCGGGATGTCGTGGATCAAGGCACTGGCTTCACCGGCAATGACGGCCGCGACATCGAAGTCGGCGCGCTCGCGCGCCGCGGCGTAGTCGCGCGCGACCTCCTCGCCCTGGGCCACCAGCTCGGCCTCGCGTCCGAGCCAGCGCTCGGCATGGCGGTTGCGCAGCACGCGGCCCGTATAGGGATCGGGCCAGCGATTGCGGCGCGACAGGTCGAAGACGATCGAGCGGACGGTCTGCCCGCCCTGCACCGCCACGATGCGCTGCTTCGCCTCCGGATGCCCCGCGGCCTCCAGCGAGGCATAGAACCGCGTGCCCATCAGCACGCCCTCGGCCCCGAGCGTCATCGCCGCCGCGAGGCCGCGCCCGTCGGCGATCCCGCCCGCGGCGACGACCGGGGTGGCGGGACAGAGGTCCACCACCTGGGGCAACAGGGTGAAGAGCGACTCGGCCTGGCCGTGCCCGCCGGCTTCGGTGCCCTGCGCGACGATCACGTCCGCGCCCGCCTCCGCGGCCTCGCGCGCCTGGGCGGCGGTCTGCACCTGACAGATCAGCCGCGCGCCCGCGGCGCGGATCGCCGGGGCGAACGGGCGCGGGTCGCCGAACGAGAGCATGACGGCTGCCGGTTGATGGGCAAGGACGCCATCCAGCAGCCCAGGATGCTTCGCCAGGCTCCACGTGATGAAGCCGCAGCCGATCCGTGCGTTCCCGGCCAGCGCCCATTCCCGCTCGACCCAGGCGTCGTCGCCGTAGCCGCCGCCGAGCAGGCCGAGGCCGCCCGCATGGCTCACGGCCGCGGCCAGCCGCCCACCGGACACGACGTCCATGGGGGCGAGCAAGACCGGGTGCTCGATGCCGAGAATTTCCGTCAGGCGGTTGCGGATGGCCATCGCGGCTGCTCTCTCTTCGCGTGCTGTCGCCGATGATAGCCGGATTCGCCGCGGCGATCCCCTGCCGGCGCGCCGCGAGGTTCGGCTGCCCGCCGGAGAGATTCATCAAAACACTTGCAGTGTAACGACATAATAAACTTGCATTGGCGCATCATAGTTGACTTGCAGTGGCGCGGCGCCGCACACTTGCACTCGTACTCCGGCATGCGCCATGGCAACCCCAAGCGATAAGCTGGCCGCGTCACTCGCAAGGCTCCAAGCTCTCCAGGCGGACGGGCGGCGCGTCTTCGCGTCGGGCGAGCTTCCACGCATTCATCGCGAACGACTGCGCAAACAAGGCTTCCTGTGTCCGGTCATCAAGGGCTGGTACATCGGGACTGGCCCCGACGCCGGCACCGAGGACCGCACGCCCTGGCACGCCTCGTTCTGGGAGTTCTGTGCGCGCCACTGCGAGAGCCGCTTCGGCGCAAACTGGCATCTGTCACCGGAACAGTCCCTGCTGCTCCACGCTGAAACGAGCGTCATCCCGGCCCAGGTTGTCGTCTACAGCCCGAAGGGTACGAACAATACGCTGGCGCTGCCGTTCGGCACCTCGCTGTACGACCTCAAGCACAAGCAGAGCCCGCCGGCGGCCGACCTGGGGGTGAAGGACGGCTTGCGCATTTTCGCGCCGGCCGCCGCGCTGACCAGGGTGCCGGAGGACTTCTTCATGCGCCATCCGGTCGACATGCAGGTCGCGCTTGCCTCCATCCGGGACCCCTCCGAGGTGCTGAGCCGCCTCCTCGCAGGCGGGCACTCCGCCATTGCCGGCCGCCTCGCGGGAGCCTTCCGCCGCATCGGCCGCAACGACTTCGCCGACCAGATCGTCAAGACCATGAAGGGCGCCGGCTACGACGTGCAGGAGAGCGATCCCTTCGCGGCCCGG
>JBEKZK010000606.1:0-3841 GCA_049509935.1 Xanthobacteraceae bacterium
ACACTCTTTCCCTACAGGACGTAGGTGCCGCGATCCTTCAGGTAGCGGATCATGCGCGGCAGGTTGGGGACCATCAGCGGCTCGCCGATGCCGTGCAGGACCACGCGGGCGATTTTCGGGTACTGATCGACGATCCTGCGGAACAGATCGAAGCTCATGTTGGCGGGCGGCTCCAGCTCCTCGAAGGTCCGCGGGCAGGTCGTGCACGGCAGGTTGCAACGGTTGGTCGTCTCCAGATAGAGGCAGACCGGGTCGCGATCGGCGGTCTCCCGGCGCCCGCTTCCGGCCTCCTCGAAATAGCGCCGTGGGTCGACCGGAGATGGCGCTGGAGCGAGATCGGCTGTCATGCAGGGCTCCTGACCGGTGTCCGCTCGATTGGGGGAATCAGATGGACGGCGGCGACAACCGCCGGGATCGCCACTGCTGTGTGGGCCACCGGCAGAGCACAACCCGACTCCATGACGGCGACAAGGGTTCCACGCCCGTTGCAGCCGTTGCGGAGCGCCTCCGGGTTCATTCGCCGTCCTCTTCGTCGGCCGATCGGTCGGCCAAAATCCCTCGGGGCCCGGGGTCCCGAGGGCGCACTTGCAGCTTCGACGCGACGAACCGGATTCGCGCCGCATCCTGCCCGGGGAAATCAGATACGGCCACCGCGGTCATATGGTTGCACGGAAATTTGATAGCTGCGCAGCGTCATCGCGGCGCGGCTCGGCGAGCTCGAGGCATTCTTCCGCCGCTGCGTGATCGCAGCGCAACGCAACGGCACCGTCCCGGTGGAGCGCAACCCGGTCGAGCTCGCGCGCTTGCTGCTCGGCGTGGTGCTCGGCATAAGGGTGCTGGCGCGCACCAACCCCGACCGCGCGCTGCTCCATGGGCTGGCGCGACCGGCGCTCGCGCTGCTGGAGCGAAGTCCGCGAACCGGAGGAAACCGATGATCGATCTGTATTACTGGACGACGCCGAACGGCCACAAGGTCACGATGTTTCTCGAGGAGACCGGACTCCCCTATCGCCTGATCCCGATCAATATCGGCGTCGGCGACCAGTTCAAGCCCGAGTTCCTGGCAGTGTCCCCGAACAACCGGATCCCGGCGATCGTCGATACCGAGCCGGCAGACGCCGGTGCCGCGATCTCGGTGTTCGAGTCGGGGGCCATTCTTCTGTATCTCGCGGAAAAGACCGGACGGTTCCTGGCATCCGACCTGCGCGGCCGCGCCGATGCAATTCAATGGCTGTTCTGGCAGATGGGCGGCCTCGGCCCGATGGCGGGACAGAACCACCACTTCAGCATGTATGCGCCGGAAAAGCTCCCGTACGCGATCGACCGCTACGTGAAGGAGACCAATCGGCTCTACGGCGTGCTCAACAAACGACTGGCCGACCGCGGCTATCTCGCCGGCGACTACTCGATCGCCGACATGGCGTCCTATCCGTGGATCGTGCCGTATGCGCGGCAGGGGCAGAACATCGACGATTTTCCGCATCTCAAGCGCTGGTTCGAGGCAATCCGCGCCCGCCCCGCCACGGTGCGCGCCTACGCCCGGGCGAAGGAGATCAACCCGCAGGCCGCGCCGATCAGCGAGGAGGCGAAGAAGATCCTGTTCGGGCAGACCGCGAAGTCGGTCGGCCTGACCGCGTGAATCAGCCGTCGGTGAGCGATCGCAGTGAACCAAGCCGCCGTCACGATCGCTGCGCGATCGCCATCATGGCGAAGGCGCCCCGCGCCGGCCGGGTCAAGACCCGGCTGTCGCCGTTCCTCACCCCCGATGAGGCGCGCGACCTCGGCTGCTGCTTTCTCCGCGACATGACCGACAATCTGGCGCTGGCGGCGCGCGAGGCCGCGATCGATCCCCATATCGCGTTCGCGCCGGCCGGAAGCGAGACGGCGTTCGCCGCGATCGTCGCGCCCGGCACCGGCTTCGTGCTGGCGGACGGCAGCCATCCGGCGCCGGCAGGGGTCGACGGGTTCGGCCGCTGCCTGTTCCAGGCGGCGCAGGCGTTGCACGATGCCGGCTATGGCGCCGTCGGCCTGCTGAACTCCGACAGCCCGACCCTGCCGACCTCGCTCCTGGTTCGCGCCTGTGAGCTCGCGACCGGGCGCCCCGACCGCGTGGTGCTCGGTCCCTCGACCGACGGCGGCTACTACCTGATCGTGATGGCGGCGCCGCACGCGGCCCTGTTCCGGGCCATCGACTGGAGCACCGATCGGGTCGCCGCACAGACCCGTGCGCAGGCCGAGCGGGCTGGGCTCGAGCTCGTCGATCTCGACGTCTGGTACGACGTCGACGATCCGCCGTCGCTGCGCCGGCTGATGGCCGAGCTCGACGGCCCCGGCGGACAGTCAGGCGGCCACGTTCCATACGCGGCGCCATCGACCGCCGGATGGGTGCGCGACAATCGCATCACCGATCGCTTCGCGCCCGCGGCGCGAGTCTGAAAGACCTCAAACCGCGCCCGCGCCGCTCTACAGCCTTGACGGCAGGACCTTTGCGGCAAGGTCGATGAAGGCCCGCACCTTGGCGGCCATGTGCCGGCCGGCGGGCACCACCAGATGGATCGGCTCGATCCGGTCGTCCCACGCTTCCAGGATCGGGACCAGCGTGCCGGCGGCGATCCGCGGGTGGAGCTGATAGGACAGCACCCGGGCGACGCCCAGCCCGGCCGCCGCCGCGTCCATGGCGGCTTCCGCGCCGTTGATCACGAGCCGCGGCCGCACCGTCACGGCGATCTCGCGCCGCTTCCGGCGAAACACCCAGCGGTCGCCCGACGGCAACCCGGAGAAGATCACTGCGTCGTGCCGAGCGAGATCGGCGGGGCGCTGCGGCGTGCCGCGCCGCTTCAGATAATGGCGGCTGGCGCAGACGACCGAACGCACCTCGCCGACGCGGCGAGCGACCAGGCTCGAGTCGGGGAGCTCGCCGATGCGCACCGCGAGGTCGATGCCCTCCTCGACCAGGCTGATCACGCGATCGGTCAGCAGCAGGCGGATGTCGACCTGCGGATGAGCGGTGAGAAAGTCGGTGGCCACCGGCAGCACGTGCAGGCGACCGAACACGGTCGGGGCCGTGATCTGCAGCACGCCCTTGGGGGCGGCGAGCGTTCCCGCCGCGATCAGCTCGGTCTGCTGGTAGTCGTCGAGCAGCCGCCGGGCGCCGGCGTAATACTGGCGACCGACATCGGTGAGGCTGACCGAGCGCGTCGTCCGATTGAGCAGCCGTGTCCCCAGGCGCGCCTCCAGCGCGGCGATCGCGCGGGTGACGGCGGCCGGCGAGCGCGCGAGCTTGCGGGCGGCGGCGGCGAAGCTCTTGCCGTCGACCACGGCCACGAAGGTTGCGATGACGTCGAGGCGATCCATCGTTGTTGCGGCCGGCGGAACAATATCTTGCAATCCTAGCCGATTATCTCAGCGGCGAAACATGCCATATCGACCGCTATTGGTCTAAGGCATCGATGGAGTGACCGCCATGACGACGTCAGCCGATATCGTGTTTCCGCCGCGGGTCCGCGAGGAGCAGCAGCGCCGCGGATCGCGCCCGGCCTACGCGGCGCGCGACCGGAGTCGCCCGTTTGCCAATGCGGTGACGCCGGATCTTGCGGGCTTCCTGGCGACCGTCGACACCGCCTTCCTCGGCACCGTGGGGGACGATGGGCGACCGTACGTCCAGCACCGCGGCGGGCCGCGGGGCTTCATCAAGGTCATCGACGACAAGACCCTGGCATTCGCCGATTTCGCCGGCAACCGCCAGTACATCACGCTCGCCAACCTCGGCACGAACGACAAGGCCTATCTGTTCCTGATCGACTTCGCGTCACGCCGGCGCATCAAGATCTGGGGCCGGGCG
>JBEKZK010000607.1:0-3837 GCA_049509935.1 Xanthobacteraceae bacterium
GCGATGAGACGAGCCGACATGCCGTTCGCCTCCATCAGGCAGCCGACCAGAATGAAGAACGGGATCGCCAGCAGCACGAAATTGTCGATCCCGCGCGCCATCTGCTGGGCGAAGATGACGCCGGGCAAAGCCCCATCTACGAGGATGAAGATCAGCGCCGCCAGCGCCAGCGCAAAGCCGATGGGAAGCCCGCCGGCAAGCGTGAGGGCAAAGCCCGCGAGCATCAGGCTCGCCGAGCCGGGTGCGGTGTCCGGGGACAGCCCGCTCCACGCCGACCAGATGCCGGCGGCGAGGCCGACGATCGCGATCCCCGCCGCGACGTCGCCCAGCGGCCGCCGGCACAGCTGATCGAGCGCGAACAGCGCCATGCACGCGGCGCCGGCGCCCATCGGATAGAAGGTGAGCTCGAGCGGCAGGCCCGACCCGGTGGTCTGCCCGGTGGTGAGGATTCCGAGCTTTACGGCGTTGACGGCGACGAAGGCCGAGACGATCAACACCAGCACGGCGCCCACGGCGTCGACCGGCCGCCGCCACGCCGGCCGCAGCCTGTCGACGAAGAACGCGACGCCCGCGTTCTCCCCGCGGGCGAGCGCGCCGGCGGCGCCGAAGAAGCTCGAGCCCACCATCAGCCCGCGCGCCACGTCGTCGGACCATTCGACCGGGGCGTTGAAGGCGGAACGCAGCACCACGCTCGAGCCGACGACCGCGAGATCGGCGGCGAGCAGCAGGGCGGCCGCGAGGTCGGTGAAGCCGAGCAGGGCGGCGGAGAGCCGGCCCGCCAACGCGCGCGCCGGCGGGCCGTCGTCGCGGGTGGCCGGCGTCGCGGTGCTCACACCGTGGTCGATTTGATCGCTTCGACCACGGCTCTCGCCTCGGGTCGCGCCTTGATGAAATTGTCGGTCTGCGGCAGCACGCGCCTGCGGAATGCCTCCTTGTCGCACGTCATGATGGTGACGCCCTTCTCCTTGAGCAGCGCCAGCGCCTCCTGCTCGACCGCCAGCCCATGGGTCCGGGTGTCGGCGGCGGCGCGGCCGACCGCCTCGAGAAATGTGTCGCGCAGCCTCGCCTCCATGCGGGCGAACGTCAGCTCGCTGAAATAGACCGCGAGCGGCGAGAAGATGTGCTGGGTCAGCGTGTAGAATTTCGACGTCTCGTAGAACTTGCTGGAGATGATGGTGGGCGGATCGTGCTCGAGCCCGTCGAGCACGCCGGCCTGCAGCGCCGTGTAGATCTCGCCGAAGGCGAGCGGCGTCGCGGCGGCGCCCATCAGCCGCAGGCACTCGGTGATCACCGGATTGGGCAGGGTGCGGATCTTCAGGCCGGACAGCTCCTCCGGCGTCCGCGCCGGCCTCTTCGTCAGCACCGAGCGGGCGCCGAAATTGTAAGCCCAGCCGATGATGCGGATGCCGGCGCCCTTGAGCAGCGCCGCCTCGATCGGCTTGGCGGCGCCGGCGTCGAACGCCTTGGTCTGCTGCGCGAAGCTGTCGAACAGGTAGCCGAGATCGAAGGTGCCGACCAGCGGCACCAGGTTGGCCGAGATCGACGAGCCGGACACCATCAGGTCGATGACCCCGAGCTTGACCGAGTTGATGACGTCGATCTCCTGGCCGAGCTGATTGTCGGGAAAGAACTGCACGTTGAGCTGGTCCGCGATGCCTGCCGCCGCCAGCTGCCGGACCAGATAATCGTAATACACCCGGCCGTTGGCGTACTTCGGATCGTTGGCGAGCGACGACGACAGCCGCAGCCTCATCGGCGCGGCCTGGGCGCGACCGACAATGGCCGGGCTCAGCGCCAGTGCCGCCGGCGCCGTGGCGGCACGGCGCAACAGGTGGCGACGGGTGACAGGACGGCCCGGCATGGAGGTTTGCTCCCCAGGCGACCGCTGGCACGGCGCCGGATTTTGGCCGCGACCGTGCTCTGGAGGTTTCTCGACGTCAAGGGGCCAGAACGGCTTCGCAATGCCCTCGGGCACCGGGGCGCGCGACCTCAGGGTCTGCCGACCGGGGTATGCGGCGCGCGGACCAGGAGAATGGAGCTGCGTCCGTCGAACGGGATACAAAGGTCGCACGTCCCGACGTAACGATCGGGACGCACCAGGCGGAAAACTGGTTTGGCGGCAGCCGGCGACCGTCAGCCGCCGGTTCGCGCCGGGTCCGATGAAGCGGTGGACACCCGATGCGCGGTCGATCCCCGCGGATCCGACAGCAGCAGGCGGAAGATCGCCGCCTCGTCGAGGGGCGACACATGCAGCGTCGTCTCGCTATCGACGTCGATCAGCGTACGCACCGCATCGGCATCCGCGAGCTGCGTCCTGACTGCCGAGGGCTGGTATCCCGGCGTCCCCGGACCGAGTCGCTTGGCGCCCGCAAGGCGCAGCTTGTCGGCGAACGTCGGGTTGGCACGATCGGCCAGCGCGGACACCGACTCGACCTCGGCAAACACGCGGTCGAACCCCGCTTTGGTCAAATAGGCGTGATCGCAGGGCCCGTCACCGATATCGAGCCGGCTGCACAAGCTGGCGGTGGCCTCGCCTCCCGCCTGCCGATCAGCGACCAGCACCAGTCCGAGAACAATGCCGAATCCAGCCAGGGCGATAGCCGGAGTCCGCGAGCCCTTCCATATCGCCGTAGCGCGCATCAGAAGCCTCCCAAGCGTTGTCAGCGCAGGACCGCCATGCCGATTAGACGCGCGAGGAGGGCAAAAGGTTCATACTTTATTTGCAAATGGTCCATTCGCTATTGGTGCCGGGCCGAATCGGGCCGTCGGTGGACTTGGCGGCAAGCCGGGGCCGGTCCCGGGTCCCCGGCTCGAAGGCACTCGGAGGCCACTCGAAGGCAGGTGAGATCGGCCACCGGATTCCAGTTTTGGCCGGCTTGTCGCTTTCGAAATCGCTTGAATGCCCCGGTTGTGTCCACTAGCATTTCGCCGTTGCGACTGATCCGGTCTGATGCACCCGGAGAGGGGCCGCCGGTGCGACGATCGTCCAGGCGGTGCCGGGTTCGATGGGCGAGCGCGGAGATCGCTCGGACCAGGACTGGAACGGAGGTCGCGACATACCGTTGACATGTCGCTGTCGTGCACATGTCCGCCAGGGGCGCGATGCCACACTTTTTTTTCCATTTTCGCAAAGGCGCGCGGTCGCTCATGGATCGCGAAGGGGAGACGTTCGATGACGTCGTCGGCGCGCGACGCATGGCACTGGCGATTGCGCGCGACTTCGTCGATCGGGCGCGCGGGGCGGTCTCACGTCGGTGGGCGGGCTGGTCGATCGATGTCCGCGACCAGCGCGGCAATCGCATTCTTCTGATGCCCCTCGAGCAGGTCACCCGGGTGACGCCGCTCGACCAGGACGACACGGCGCTGCCGCGGGTCGTTCGACTGGACTCCAGGCGGCCCCATCGGCTGCTGTCCGCCCTGACCAATCAAACGCGCCATCTGCGACGCCAGTCGGCGATGGTTTCCGATCGCCAGCGGTACGTCGTTAAACGTCTTGGTTACGAGATCAGGATGGCGCAGGAAGTCGCCCGCCAGTCGCATGAGCTGCTGGCGCGCTCGCGGCTGTCCGGACCCCTGCTCCTGGCTCAGGCCGACAGCTTTGCTAGGTGACAGGCGAAGGAGGCACTCCATGCGACGGCAGACCGGACTCCTGGTCGACACGATTCGAATTCCCGGAACCGCCGACCCGGAGCGGCTGGGCAGCAATCGGTTGCTGGCCGCGCTGTCCGCCGTCGATTTCTCGACGATCGCTCCGTGCATCGAGGAGGTCGAGCTGGAGAGCGGTTTCGTCATTCAGGAGGCCGGCGCGGCGATCGAGCATGTCCATTTCATTCACAG
>JBEKZK010000608.1:0-3830 GCA_049509935.1 Xanthobacteraceae bacterium
CCATGGGCAAGGGAACCGTGGACCTGAACTGGGCGAAGGAGCATCACGGCCTTTGGCTCGAGGAGGAAGCGACCCGCCGTGCTGCAAGCGACAGCCGCGCCCAACCCTGGGCAACGCCTGCGGAATAGTACGCCGCAGCGTCTTCGGACCACGGCGACCGCAAGCTCGGCTCTGGGCCTCGTTTGGCGGCGCGCGGCGGGCCCATGAGCACCGGCTGGAACAGCACCGCTGCCAGCTTGGTGCAGACGAGCGACAGCAGCTCGGTACCGGCACCTCGTCCGTCCGACACGGCTGAGCCGGGATCGCCGACGGCAACCAGCGGCATCGCCGCCATGGCGCGCTTCAGTGCGATCAGTCGCGCAATCGTTCCACCCGGATCGACAGATCGACGGTGAGGCCTTCCGGGTTCCATTTGTAGGACAGATCGCCGCCGAGCTGTCCGCGAACACTGTGACTCGACAGCACGGTTCCAAATCCCCGGGCGGTGGGAGGCCCGACGATTGCCGGACCGCCGCGTTCCTCCCATCTCAGGACCAGGACGTCGTCGCGTTCCGACCATTCGATGTGAATACGTCCCTGCGGAACCGACAGCGCCCCGTACTTGGCCGCGTTGGTGGCGAGCTCGTGCAGCACGAGCGCGAGGTCGGTCATGGCGCCCGCTCCCACCGACACCGGACGACCGTTGATGACGAGGCGGTCGTGCTCCCCGGGCTCGGCCGGGCCGACATAGGGCGAGAGGATCGTCCGCAACAGGTCGTTCAAGCTGGTCGCACGCGGCGTTGCGCCGCCATACCCGGTCAGATCCGGGAGGATGAGATCATGCGCCAGGGACAGCGCATTGAGCCTGCCGCTGATGCTGGTCGCCAATTCCGCGGTTGTTCGCGCCGACCTCGCGCTCACCAGGACCATGGCGCTGGTAACGGCGAACAGGTTCTTGACCCGATGGTTCAATTCCCGCATCAGCAGGCTCTGTTGCTCCTGTGCGCGTTTGCGTTCGGTGATGTCGATGAAGGTGCAGACCGCGCCCTGAAGCTCGCCGTGGCGCAAGATCGGGCTGACCCAATATTCGGCGGGAAAGCTGGTTCCATCGAGCCGAAAGAACCGCTCGCCGTCGACGTGGGCAGGTCCGGCTCCCCTGGCGGTGAGAAGGATCGGGCAGTCCTCCTGCGGATAGCGCGAGCCGTCGGGACGGCTGTGGTGAATGGCGTCGTGCAGCTTCCTGCCGATCGCGTCGGTCTCGCTCTCGATGCCGAGCATGCGCAGGAAGGCGGCGTTGCACATCGTGGTCGCGCCCTCGGTATCGACGCAATAGATCGCATCGGTCGCCGAATCGAGCACCAGGCGGAGATCGGCCTCCCGCTGGCGCAGGGCATTCTCCGCGTTTCGGCGCTGCGTGATGTCCTGGACGACGGCGACGAAGTGCTGCGGGTTGCCAGCGGCGTCTCGCGTCAGGGCGACATTGGCGCTGACCCACACCTGCGAGCGGTCGGGACGCACGTAGCGCTTCTCGACGACGAAGGGGACGCCGTCGGCGGTCAGCCGCCGCAGCCGCGCAGCCGTGTCCTCACGCTCGTCCTCATGGGTGATGTCGGTCGCGCGCAGGGACAGAAGCTCGCTCTCGGTGCGCGCGGCGATTTCGCAAAACCGCTTGTTGGCGAGCAGAAAACGACCATCGAGCCCGCACTGCACGACGCCGACCGAGGTCTGCCGGAAAATCCCGGCGAACCGCTCCTCGCTCGCGCGCAAGGCTTCTTCCATCGCCACCCGGTTGGTGGTCTCGACGGCCGTAATGAGAACCCCGGCGATGCCGGTCGGAGCCATGGGGTCCGGGATCGGACTGTAGCTGACGGTGAAGCGCGCATCCTCCCACGCGCCGCCGTGGCGCTGAATGCGCAGCAGCAGATCTTCCGCGAAGAACGCGCCGCTGCTGCCCGCCAGAATTGCGTCGTGCAATGGTCCGAGCTGTGGTTGAACCTCGGGCCAGATCTCGCGAAACGGCAGGCCGAGGGCGCGCGGATGCTTGTCGCCGAGGATCGCGCGATAGCCGTCGTTGTAAATCATCAGGAAATCGGGACCCCATCGTACCGCCATGGGGAAGCCCGACGCCAGGATGATGTTCACCACCAGGGTGAGGCTGGGCGGCCAGGCATCGGCGGCGCCCAGCGGGGTCTTCGACCAGTCCGTGGCGCGAACCAGCGCGGCCATCTCCGGTGGCGACGGAACATCAGGAACCGTATTCTGGACCATCGTCATGCTTCGGGTGCCTGTCCGGATGGTGCATATCACGGACCTGGCGCGACGGCGCCGAAATATCGAGGCATCGAACGTGGTCTGGAATCCCTCGCGTGGTGCATGGTCCGTCGGTCGCGTGTACGCTCGGCCTCGCAGGTCGTGACGGTGGAGCATGCACTGCTCGGACCATCGCGATGGGGCGCAGGCGGATGCTCAACCCTCCGCCATGGGGCCCGGCGAGCCCGACGACGACGCCGTCTCGGGGGTGCGATGTCCGATCAGCGGGCTCGGATCTTGCCGCGGAGGCACCGATACCGACAGCGTCAGGATTTCTTCTCCCAACTCATCGGTGACGATGATTTCGCCGCTGGTTGGCGCCTCCCGCAGGCTCTGGTGGACTTTCACGAGCTCCTGGGCGAACCGGGTCGCCTCGGCGCGGGCCGCCGCAACGTCCGCCAGGTCGATCCCGTCCTCGTCCTCGGACGGCACCTTGGATTTCAGGTGAAAGTAATATCGGGGCATCGTTGTCGGTCCTCTGCCCGGAGGTAACGGGTCGGGGCGGATTTTGTTCGAGGCGTGCCGGCAAAAGCGAAGCGCCCGGTCGGCGACCCCCGGTGAGATGGGCGGTGAGTCCGCCCCTACAGGCCGCGCCACCGTCATTCGGAATTGCCGACATCAGCAACGGGGTGGCGCCCGCTCGATGGTCACCTCGCCCGGGGCGACCAAGGCGGTAATTTTTCCGGCAAAAATGAAGCAAAAATGACCTGGCACCCGGAACCCAGACCACCCTCGTGCGTTTTGCGACTTGGCGCCCGATTTGACAACAACCGAGAGGGTGCCGGAGGGGGCCGACGTCGTGTCGGAAAGGCGACTCTACACCGCTCGTCCTGTTTGCACGAATCGCGCGGCTGGGGGACGCCGAGGCGCGCGGCGTGCTCGCGCTCCCGTCATTGAATGCCGGCGGCCGGATGCGGCGATGCGGCTGCGGCCGCGAAAGTTCCTTCGCAAACCGTTCTGATCCTCGGAGCCATCATGCAGCACAATACCGAGAGTGTCGGCGAAGCCAGGCCCAATGGTTCCCCTGCGGTCCCGCTTGCCGACGAGGTGCACGGCACCGCCCTCAACGGGGGCGCATCCGAGCTCCGCGACCTGCTGCATGTGCTGCAGGCCATGCGGGTCGGCGATTTCTCGGTGCGGATGGCGGGCGACCAGGTCGGCCTGATGGGGAAGATCGCCGATACGTTCAACGAGATCGTGGCCGCCAACGAACGCATGGCGCAGCAGCTCGATCGGGTCGGGCAGGTGGTCGGCCGCGAGGGAAAGACCCGTCAGCGCGTCAAGTTCGGGCTCTCCAGCGGCGCCTGGGGCGAGATGGAATCCTCGGTCAACACCCTGATCGACGACTTGCTGTGGCCGACCACCGAGGTCACGCGCGCCATCGCGGCGGTGGCCCAGGGCGACCTGCTGCAGACCGTTCGCCTCGACGTCGACGGGCGGCCGCTGCAGGGCGAGTTCCTGCAGTCCGCGACCATCGTCAACACCATGATCAAGCAGCTCAACGTGTTCACCTCGGAGGTGACCCGCGTCGCCCGCGAGGT
>JBEKZK010000609.1:0-3829 GCA_049509935.1 Xanthobacteraceae bacterium
CAGATAGCCGGTGGTGAAATAGAGGTTCTCGGAGTCGCGGGCGCCGATGCCGAGCAGCGTGTTCTCCTCGCTCGCCGCCGACAGCCGGAGCATGTGCGGGGCGAGGCCGAAGTCCGCGAAGGCGCGGTTGAAGGTCACGCAGTCGGTCCCCACCATCGAGACCAGGACGGCGTCGGGCCGGCAGCGGCGGATCTCGGCGAGCCACGGCGCGTGATCGTCGCAGCCGAACGGGATGTAGCTCACGCCGAGCACCTCGCCGCCGGCCTGCGCGACGTAGCGGCGCGCCGCGCGATGCGAGACGTGCGGCCACACATAGTCGTTGCCGACCAGGTACCAGCGCCGCGCCCGGCGATGCTCGCAAAGCCAATGGATCGCCGGCTTGAGCTGCTGCGGCGGCGTCTCGCCCACCATGAACACACCGGGCGCCCGCTCGCCGCCCTCGTAGACCGGCGTGTAGACGTAGGGCAGGCGGCCGCGCAACGCGCGCACCAGCGCCAGCCGCACCGCGCTGATGTGCATGCCGACGACCGCCTCGGCCCGGTTCTCGGCGATCAGCTCGATGGTGTCGGCGGCGACGGCGTCCGGATCGCCGCCCGCATCGGCGAACACCAGCTCGACCTCGCGGCCGAGGATCCCGCCGCCCCGGTTGATCTCCCGCAATGCCAGCAGCGCGCTGGTCTGGCACGAGGGTCCCCACAGGCCGGCCGGCCCGCTCAAGGGCACGAGCATTGCTATTCTGAGCCGTTCGGAGCGACCGCGTCGCAGCGACAGATCGAGGCCATCGCCGTCCGTCGGCGAGCGCAACATGCGGCCGGGCGGGAACGGGCGCGCGTGCCGATCCGGCGCCGCCGCAATCGCAATCATGGGATCCCTTTATTGCTTGTCGAGAAATGCTAGCATCCCTCATCAGGGCTTGAAAACGGATTCTGCCGGATCAGCGGAGTGCCATGAAACGCGCGCGCCCGATCAACGAGCACATCGTCTATCTGCTCGCCCAGGCCAACCGCCAGGTGCACAAGCAGCTCGACGACGAGTTCCGCCGCGAGGGTGTTCCGGTCGAGCAGTGGCGCATTCTCCGGCTTCTCGCCGAGCGCAACGGGCGCTCGATGGGCGAGCTGACGACCGCGGCGCTGCTCAATCATCCGACCCTGACCAAGATGATCGACCGCATGGTGTCGGAGGCGCTGGTCTACCGCCGGCCCGACCCGGCGGACGGCCGCAAGGTGCTGATCTTCATCTCCGAGCGCGGCCGCGCGCTCAACGAGCGGCTCACCCGGCTCGCCAACCTGCACCAGGCCGGCCTCGTCGAAGGCTACGGGGACCGCGAGACCGAGGCGCTCAAGCGCCTGCTCGAGGAGCTGATCCAGCGCACCGCGTGAGCAACCGCAGCCTGGTGGCCTGCCGGCCGCGCAAGCGCAGCGTGCCCAGCCTCGGTGCCGATCCATCGCGCCGCGTTGCGGGCCGTAGGGTGGGCGTGAAGGGCGAACGCCCCGTCTTCGCGGGCTGTGGCGCAGCGTGCCCACCATCAGCCCCACCGGTGGGCACGGCGCGAGAGCGCCTTTGCCCACCGTAAGCGCAGCGTGCCCAGCATCAGCGCCGCCGGTGGGCGCGGCGCGACAGCGCGCATAGCCCGCGCAGACAGGCGTGACCGCCCTGATGGCCTACTCTTGCGGCGCACCGGCCCTATTGACAGCCCCGTCCAGATACTTCACTTTTCAAACAAATCTCTCCGCTGCGCGGGCTCCGAGGGGAATTGATGGTCGTCCTGGGGTGGCTTCTCGCCATTGCGGCCGCGGTCGTGCTGATCGCCGTCGCGGTGATGTTCCTCAACCGGTTCTACCGCAAGTCCACGCGCGACGTGGCGCTGGTGCGCACCGGCTTCGGCGGCCAGCGGATCATCATCTCGGGCGGCTGCCTGGCGCTGCCGTTCCTCCACAAGATCGACGAGATCAACATGCGCACCCTGCGCATCGAGGTGCGGCGCTCGCAGGAAGGGTCGCTGATCACCGAGGACCGCATGCGCGTCGACGTCGAGCTCGAGTTCTACGTGCGGGTGACGCCGACCGCGGAGGGCATCGCGACGGCCGCGCAGGCGCTCGGGGCCAAGTCGTTCACCCCGGACGGCATCCGCAACCTGATGGAAGGCCGCTTCGTCGACGCCATCCACGCGGTGGCGGCGCGCCAGACCATGGATTCGCTGCACGAGCGGCGCGCCGAGTTCGTGCGCGAGATCGCCGACCTGCTGCGCGAGAACCTGAGCCACAACGGCATCCTGCTCGACTCGGTGTCGTTGACCCGGCTCGACCAGTCGGCGTTCTCGGCGTTCGACGAGAACAACGCCTTCAACGCGGTCGGCATGCGCAAGCTCGCCGAGATCATCGCGGTCAACAAGAAGAAGCGCGCCGAGATCGAGGCCGACGCCGACATCTCGGTGCGGCAGACCCAGCTCGAGGCGACCAAGCGGCGGCTGCTGCTCGGCCAGGAGGAGGAGCAGGCGCAGATCGGCCAGCGCCTGGAGATCGAGAAGATCAAGGCGGCGAGCGACGCCGAGGGCGCCCGCGCCCGCGAGGGAGCGCTCACCGCATCGGAGGAGGCGCGGATCTCCCGCGAGCGGCAGACCAGCGCGCTCGAGGTCGCCAGGCAGAGCGAGCTGCGCAAGCTTGAGCTCGAATCCCAGCTCGGCGTCGAGATGACCAAGGTCGACAGCGCGATCCGGCTCGCCGCCAAGCACGTCGAGGAGGCGGGCGCCGAGGCGCGGGCCGAGCTCGCCCGCACCGAGGTCATCCTGGCGCAGGAGCGGCTGCAGACCGAGCGCGAGCGCGCCGTCGCCGACCGCTCCCACGAGATCGCGCTCAAGCGGGTGAACGAGGAGGGCGCGGTGGTCGCCGCCAAGGCCGACACCGACGCCGACGTGCTGCTGCGCCGGATCCGCGCCGAGGCGGAAGCCATGAACGCCACCGCCGAGGCCGACCGCCTGCGCATGCTGGCGCAGTCGGAGGGCGAGCGGGCGCTGATCGATGCGGAGAACTCGCGCAGCGAGTCGCTGATCCGTCTCAAGCTCGAGCAGTACCGGCTCGACCGGCTTCCCGCCATCATCGCCGAGATGATGAAGCCGGCGGAGAAGATCGATTCGATCCGCATCCACCAGATCACCGGGCTCGGCGGGGCGCCGGGCACTGCGGGCGGCGGCGACGCCGCCAAGCCGCCGGTCAACCAGGTGATGGATTCGATCCTCGGCATGGCGCTGCAGCTGCCGGCGCTCAAGAGCATCGGGGATTCGATCGGGCTCGATTTTTCCTCCGCGATGGGCGGTCCCGCGCGCCGCGAGCCCGAACCGGGCGCAACCAAACGCAACAGCAAATGATGCGACGGGTCGCGCGCGCGGCCGCCGTCTCGCATCGGAACAGGAGCACGCCGTGACATTGTCCCGCAGAAGGCTTTTGACCGCCGCCGGCACGTCGGCGCTCGCCGCCGGCCTGCCGTTCCGGCCGGTGGCCGCGCAAGGGGCGCCGATCAAGCTCGGCTCGATCCTCGACAATTCCGGCAATCTCGACATCTACGGCAAGCCGATGGTGATCGCGACCGCGATGGCGGTCGACGAGATCAACGCGGCCGGCGGGCTGCTCGGGCGGAAGATCGAGCTCAAGCAGTACGACAGCCAGTCCGACATCGCGCTGTACACCAAGTACGCCCAGCAGCTGGTGCGCGAGGACAAGGTCGACGTCGTCCACGGCGGCATCACGTCGGCCTCGCGCGAGGCGATCCGCCAGACCTTCCGCCGCGCCAACACGCTGTACTTCTACAACGTGCTGTACGAGGGCGGCGTCTG
>JBEKZK010000061.1:0-11808 GCA_049509935.1 Xanthobacteraceae bacterium
CGCGCGGACACAGCGAATAGTTGTTCACCACGACAGTGATGCCGCTCTCGACCAGGCGGCTTGCAATGAACGAGAACTCCTTCGGCGAAAAGCGGTACCAGTATCCGCCGTGGATGAACATGTGAACCGGAGCATGGCGCCTACCGCAGGGAAATATGTCGACGTATTCGTCGATGGTGGCGCCGAATCGGACATCGCACTTGGCATCGAGGACCGACCTCGCCCGCGAGCTGTCGGCGTCCCACCTGGCAAATATCTCCTGCGTGTTGATGCCGCTGGCGCCCGGCAGATATTGCTCGTTCAGTGCCTCGACCGACCCGAACTCTCGATACAAGGCCATCGACGACCTCGCCTCCACGTCATTTGACCGCAGTCAGTTCGTCGCGCCCGCCGCCGCGACCAGCACCGGCTTGGCGCGATAGAGGTCAGGGAACAGACGCTCGAGATGCTCGATCTTGGGCAGGTCGTTGAAGACGATATAGGGGTAGGTCGGGTTGCGCGTCAGGAAGTCCTGGTGATAGGCCTCGGCCGGGTAGAAGGCGCGGTCGGGCTCGATCCGTGTGACGATCGCGGTGTCGAACGCATGCGCCCGGTCGAGCTGGGCGACATAGGCCTTGGCGACGCGGGCCTGCTCGGCATTGGTCGGGAAGATCGCCGAACGATACTGGGTTCCGACGTCCGGACCCTGCCGGTTGAGCTCGGTCGGATCATGGGCGACCGAGAAATGGATCTGCAGCAGGCGGCCGTAGCTGATCTTCCGCGGATCGAAGGTGATGCGCACCGATTCGGCGTGTCCGGTGGTGCCGCTGCTCACCCGCTCGTACTCCGCGGTCGCCTTGTCGCCGCCCGCATAGCCGGACACCGCGCTGGTGACGCCCTCGACGTGCTGGAACACGCCCTGAACGCCCCAGAAGCATCCGCCGGCGAAGATCGCGACCTCCGACGCGGCGTTGCCGGCCGGCTCGTCGAGCGCCGGGGCCGGGATCACGCGCGCGTCCTCGGCGGCTGCCTGGGACATATCGAGCCGGATACCCGCCAGCAGCAGCAACCCGACGATGAACAGCGCAGGGCCGGTGCCCCGAAGGAAGGGTCCGAGCGATTGAAACATCTGTGCTCTCCGATATCGGCCGAACGTGAAGGCGCACACTGCGCCGGGATCGTCTCGCAAATCCAGGTGCCGGGCGGCCGCGGGCCCGAAGCACATACAGGGAATTCGCCTGGAGGCGCCATTGCGGTACGGTCGGCCCGGATCACTTGCGGGTGATCCGCAATCGGCACAGGCGGCCCGCCACCGATGGACGCTGCGAGGAAAGCGCGATCGGCTGCCGAATTCAGTGCCGGGCCTTGCGACCGCGGCGAACGAGCTTGCCGATGGCGCGGAATTCCACGCGCGCCGAGGAGCGGGCGAGGTCCTCGATCGCCCGGTAATGCTCGATGACGCGCTCCCCGACCGGGGTCAGCGTCGCGCCGCCGCCGCGCTGGCCGCCCGTCGCAGCGGTCACGGCAGGCTCGCAGAGCGCAGCGTTGAGCTCCTCCACCAGCAGCCACGCCCGCCGATACGACATGCCGAGTTGCCGCGCCGCAGCGGAAATCGATCCCTCGGCGCGGATCGCTTCGAGAAGCGCGATCTTGCCGGGGCCGATTCGGTCGCCGTTGGTCAGGTCGAGCCGAATGGAAAGCCGAGCATCCGCCATGGATCGGGTCCGCCACCGTGGTGAGGTGCAACGACACCGCGAGTGCCGGCCTTCGTCAAGGGGCATCGCGCACGATACGCACAAGACGCGCCTTGCGTGAACTGGCCCGACGGACCTGACGGCACCGCGACACGCCATTGCAGAATCGGAATTCTGCCGGCAGCCGTTGACTTCGAGGCCGATGCCGGCGTCTACGATGGCCGCGATCACGGCGCCAACTGCTGCCGGTGGAGCCGCCCACACGATGTCTGCTCGTCACGACGGCCGCGTCGCGCTGGTCACCGGGGCGTCGCGCGGCATCGGCAAGGCGGTGGCGTTGGCGCTGGCGGAATGCGGGGCCAGCGTTGCGGTCAACTTTCGCAGCCGCGCCGGCGAGGCCGAAGCCGTGGTTGCGGCGATCGAGGCGGGAGGTGGCCGAGCCGTAGCCGTGGCGGCGGATGTGTCCGTCGGCGCCGACGTCGCGGCGATGATCGCCGCCGTCACGGCGCGGCTCGGAGCGGTCGACCTGCTGGTCAACAATGCCGGGGTGGCGATCCAGCGCGGCATCGACGACTGGGAGATGATGCGGGGATTGCCGGGCAACGCCGCACAGCGGATTCCGGTCGGACGGATGGGGACTCCGAAGAGGTTGCCCAGACGGTCGTGATGGTCGCGGCAAATCCGTACATGACCGGGCAGACGATCCAGCTCAACGGCGGCCTGCATTTCAATTAGTGATCCGCAAGGTGGCGCTCGACGCGGAAGCGGCCTCATTTGCGGTACTCGTCGTCACTGACCTTTTCCATCCAGTCGACGGCTTTGCCGTCCAACGCTTCCTGAATGGCGATATGGGTCATCGCCGTCGTCGGCGTCGCCCCGTGCCAATGCTTCTCGCCGGGCGGAAACCACACCACATCGCCGGGCCGCACATCCTCGATCGGCCCGCCCTCGCGCTGAACCCAGCCGCAGCCGAACGTGACGATCAAAGTCTGGCCGAGCGGATGGGTGTGCCAGGCGGTGCGGGCACCCGGCTCGAACGTGACGCTGATGCCGGCGACACGCGCCGGGTCCGGCGCCTGGAACAGGGGGTCCTGGCGCACGGTGCCGGTGAAATATTCCGCCGGTCCCTTGCGGGACGGCTGCGAGCCGCTTCGTTTGATCTCCATTGCTCCTGTCCTCCGTTCATCGAGCTGCGGTTGGGTCGCCTCGATTATGATTCAGGCCGCGCCAGCGTTGCAACAATCCGCTAAATTCGGCATCGAGCCATGAGCAGAGGCCATGAATGCAGCGCGGACATCTCAATGATCTGCTGGCCTTCTTGGCCGTCGGACGAGAACGCAGCTTCACCAGGGCGGCTGCGAAGCTGGGCGTTTCGCAGTCCGCGCTCAGCCACACCATCCGTGAGCTCGAGGAGCGGCTGGGCGTTCGCCTCCTGACCCGCACCACGCGCAGCGTCTCGCCGACGGACGCCGGCGAGCGCCTGCTGCGCACCGTGGGCCCACGGCTCGAGGAGGTCGAAGCCGAGCTTGCGGCGTTGAGCGAGCTGCGGGAGAAACCCGCCGGCACCATTCGGATCACCGCCACCGACTATGCGGCCGACACCATCCTGTGGCCGAAGCTCGCGAAATTCCTGCGGCAGTATCCCGACATCAAGGTCGAGATCGCCATCGACTATGGCCTGACCGACATCGTCGCCCAGCGTTATGACGCCGGCGTGCGCGCCGGCGAGCAGGTCGCCAAGGACATGATCGCGGTGCGCATCGGGCCGGACATGCGCACGGCGGTGGTGGGCGCTCCGTCGTATTTGCGGACGCGCTCGGAGCCAAGGACGCCACAGGAGCTGATCGGGCACAGCTGCATCAATCTGCGCCTGCCGACCCACGGCGGGCTGTACGCCTGGGAATTCGAAAAAGGCGCCCGCGAGCTCAAGGTGCGCGTCGATGGCCAACTCGTCTTCAACGGCACGTTCCAGATGCTCAACGCGGCGCTGGCCGGATTCGGGCTGGCCTATGTGCCGGAGGACCTGGCAAAGCCCCACCTCGCCAAGGGTCGGCTCATCCGGGTGCTCGAGGACTGGTGCCCTCCCTATTCGGGCTATCACCTCTACTACCCGAGCCGGCACCAGCCGTCGGCGGCCTTTGCCCTGTTGGTGGATGCACTGCGTCACAGACGTTAGCGGAGGGGTTCAGCGGGGACGCTTTTCGAAGACGTCCTTCGCCACCGGGAGCGCCGACATGGCGTTGGGCCAACCGACATAGAAAGCCAGATGCGTGATGACCTCCGCGGCCTGTGCCTCCGTCACGCCGTTGTCCATCGCCCTGTTGAGGTGGTAGGGAATCTGTGCCACCTGGCCGGAAGCGATCAGGGCGCTGACGGTGACCAGACTGCGATCGCGGGGCGCGAGGCCGGGACGCAGCCACAGGTCGCGGAACAGCACGTCGGTGGTGTACTGCACGACGCCCGGCGCCACCGAGCCGAACTGCTGCTCGACCCGGGTCGCGCGTTGCTTCTCCGCCGCCTCGTCGAGCGGAAGAGGCGGATCCGAGGTCGCGGTGAGCTGATCGGCGGCGATCTTGCGCTCGGCAAACACATCCTTCGCGACCGCAACCGCCGACAGGGCATTCGCCCAGCCGGAGTAGAAGGCGAGATGGGTGATGATCTCGGAAATCTCGCGCGGCTTGACGCCATGATCGAGCGCCAGGTTCAAATGGTATGCCATCTCGATCGTCTGGCTGCGCGCGATCAAGGCGGCGAGCGTAACGATGCTGCGGTCCCGGAGCGACAGACCCGGGCGTTTCCATACATCGCCGAGGAGAAGGTCTTGCGTATACGTCTCGAGGGCCGGCGCGACCCTGCGGACATCGTCACGCGTCAGGATCGGCTTCGAGCTCGGCGTGGCGGCCGTCTGGTCTGCTTGAGCCGATGATGACGCGAAGAAAGACAGCGATGCGAGCGTCGCAGCAAGAAGTTTCATGACGGTCTCCTGTCAGGTCCGGTGTCTGTGAACCGATCCACTCGCTTTTGCGAAAGCGTCTCGCGCATGCGCCGGGATTGTCGAGCGTGAGTTACAGTATGAGGCATGGTGGCGTGTGATTAGACGGCAGAATTCGCATGGACCTATGAACGAGGCTCATGGATTCCCGCCGATGTCGTCTCTGCGTTCATGGACACGGTCATCCGGCACCGTGTAGCCAAAAGCTATGCGGCCAGCGATGCGGTCCAGGCGTCGTAGCCGTACACCCAGTCCGGATCGGTCGGATTTTTCAGCCTGGTGTTGGTCCGCGAGCCGAGCTGAACGCGGGAGGTGCGGGGCTTGCGCGTCGCTTCGAACCGGCAGAACGCGTCCGCCACCGCGGCCCGCTCCACGCCCGCCAGGCAGCGCGAGAGCACGGCGGCGTCCTCGATCGCCATGGCGGCGCCCTGCGCCATGTACGGCGTCATCTTCTAAATCGCGACCGCGGGACGAGCGCGGGCTGCTGCGCATCCCGGTCATGGTGAACCACTTGTTGCGGCGCCTCGACCCGGGAAGCGCGGCAGATTCCCTTGTTGCGCATGTCCTTGATCGGCGAACCGGGCCCACCTTTCGGGTCAAGCGCGAGGGCAGGCTTTCGCCGGGACATGCTGTAGAGGCATTTCTCCCAGCGCACGGTCCATCAGGGCGCGGTACGACGCTATGGCTATCGGAAGCGGAAGGCGTTATATTCGTCCGACTACGACGCCATCCGCCATGAAACGTCATGGCGACGCGCGCCCGGCGCCAGACCGGGCCGGGCGCCAAACCAGGGAGGAGATCATGACCTACGCCTCGGATGCAGCCGCGCATCGATTCGGGCGGCTTCGTGACGTGACCTTGGCGCTGGGCATTCCGGCGCTGGCGGTGTGTCTGTCCACGCCGCTGCTGGCCGGCGAGCCCGGGCCGGTGCTCGTGCCGTTTGCCCACGATTTTGCCGAGAGCATCACCGCGACGTCCGACGGAGCGCTGATCTTCAGCAGCTTCGCCGGCGGCCGCATCAGCCGCGCCGCCCCCGGTGCGGCCGAGGCCAGCGAATGGATCAAGCCCGGAACCAACGGGCTGCTGTCGGTCCTCGGCGTGCTCGCCGACGAGGCGTCGAACACGCTCTACGCCTGCTCGGTCGATGCGTCGGGCTTCGGCGTGGTCGTGCCGACGGGAACCAAGCCCGGTGCGCTGAAGACCTTCGACCTCAAGTCCGGCGCGCCCAAGGCGAGCTACGACATGCCAGCCGGCACCATCGAGGGCCAGACGCCGCTGTGCAATGACGCGGTGGTCGCCGCCGACGGCACCGTCTACGTCACCGACACCCTCTCCGGCCGCATTCTGCGCCTGAAAAAGGGTGCCTCCGCGCTCGAGACCTGGGCGACCGATCCGCGCTGGAACGCCAAGGGCCCTCAGCTCGACGGCATCGCCATTCTCGCCGACGGCAACATCTATGCCAACATCTTCGAGGGCGATGGGTTGTATCGCATCGAGGTCAAGCCGGACGGCAGCTCCGGCAAGGTCACCAAGCTCCAGACATCGCACAAGCTCCAACATTCCGACGGTCTCCGCCGGTTCGGGCCGAGCTCGCTGATCATGGTCGAGGGTGAGACAGTCGGCACGCTCGACCTGGTCACCATTTCCGGCGACTCAGCGAAGATCGAGACTCTGCAGGACGGATTCGACGGGCCGGTCTCACTGGTCCAGGTCGGCAACGTCGCCTACGTGCTCGACAGCCCGCTGCGGTATCTGTTCAATCCCGAGCTCAACAAGAAGCCCGGGCCGCCGATCCGTGCCATTCCGGTGAAGCTGCCGGCGGCAATGTAGCCTGTTTCGTGGAGCTGAGCTGCGAGACCGCCGGCAAGCATTTCGGCGAGGAGGGGCTCGCGGAGTTCACCCAGTTGCAGGTGATCAACATGGCGCGCTGACGTCGCCCGCGTATCGGGCGCCGGCATATCGATTCTCCCGTCCGGGCTTGCCCGTTGCCCGCGGCGGGAGAATCCGCCCGGCCGGCCCCTCCGGGCCGGCCGGGCTGTGGCCGGTGCAGCAGGCCGGATCGCAAACGAAAATGACGGCATCAGCCATGCATGGTCACGTTGATCGCGGATTGATGACGCAGGCCGAGGCCCGGGCGATCGTCGCGCGCCGGTTCGCCCCGACCATCGGGATCGAGCGCGTGCCACTGGCAGCGGCGCGAAACCGCGTATTGGCGTCCGACCTCGTCGCCACGGTCGACCTGCCGCCGCATGACGGCGCGGCCGTCGATGGCGTCGCGGTGCGCTCCGCCGATCTGTCCGCAGGCACCGCGGTCCGGCTTCGTCTGGTCGGGCGTGCCGCGGCGGGCCGCCCGTTCATCGGCACCTTGGAGGAAGGCCAGGCCGTCCGGATATGTGCGGGCGCCCCGATGCCCGCCGGCGCCGATGCCGTCATCATGCAGGAGAGCTGCCTCATCGACGGCCTGTCTGTCAGCATCGCGCAAGGGACGTCGATGACGGGAAACTGTCGGCGGCACGGCGACGACGTCCGCGCCGGATCGGTTCTCGTTGCCGCCGGACGGCGGCTGCGGTCCCAGGATGTCGCGGTCGCCGCGGCCTTGGGGAATCGCGAGCTGGCCGTCTTCAAACAGCTGAGCGTGGCCATCTTCTCCACCGGCGACGAGATTCGCGAGCCCGGCGCCGAGCTGCGGCCGGGCGAAATCTGGGACACCAATCGCTGGCTGCTCCGCGGCCTGATCGAGTCCCTCGGGTGCCGGGCGACCGACCTCGGCATCCTGCCGGACGACGGCCGGGAGATCGAGCGGGCCTTGTCGGCCGCCGCGCACGACCATGATCTCCTGGTCACGTCGGGAGGCGTATCGGTCGGACCCGAGGATCATGTGGGTGCCGTCATCAGGCGACGGGGAACGCTGGATATCTGGCGGATGGCGATCACGCCCGGGCGACCGGTCGGTCTGGGCGACATCGATACCTGTCCGATCCTCGCGTTGCCGGGAAATACCGTTCCGGCAATCGTGATGTTCGTCGCGTTCGGCCGATCGCTGGTCCTGCGGCTCGCCGGCGGGCAGGCCGAGACGCCGGACTCGCTCCGACTGCAGGCGCGATTTTCCCGCGAGAAGCCTGCGGGCCGCCGGGATTATCTTTTTGGCATCGTCGAGACGCCCTTCGACGGCCCCAGCGTGGTGGTTCCATTTGTCGGGCAGGGCGGCGGGATGTTTTCGCGAATCGCGCAGACCCAGGGGTTCATCGTGCTCGACGAGGACAGCGAGGACATTAGGCCCGGCGATGTCGTCGAGTTCATTCCCCTTCCGTCGATCCTCTGATCTCCGCTCGAGGCGTGAAGAAATCGATCGAGCGGCCCAAACGGCCTGTCAGGTTTGATGCGTGAGCGCTTCACGCGGGGCGGGAAGGCGGAGATCTCCGCCTTCCGCCAGGCCGACGTATCAGTCGACCGCGATCATCACCTCCGACGATTTGATGACAGCGCTGGCCTTCCCACCGACGACCAGCTTCAGGTCGTCGACGGCCTCGTTGGTGATCGAGGATGTGATGATGTGTCCTCCCCCGATGTCGAGGCGAATATGGCTCGTCGTTGCGCCCTTCTTGACCTCGACGATCTTGCCGGGAATGATGTTGCGTGCGCTGATCTTCATGAGCTCTCGTCCTTCATCGGTTGCAGGTTGAGCCGCGGCGGATCCGCCTCGGGGGGTGCCTTATGCAAGATTTGCCTGGTTAAGTCCCGCAGAGAGTTGAGCGCGCCGCGCCGACGGGACCTTCTGTCGCATCGGGTAGCGAATTCTGTTCACCGAATTTCTCTGTGGTTGCGATCCAGGCCTATTTTGGCAGGACCGGCCCCGCCAGTGGGTCGGTTTCCCGATGCGTGCGAGTGGAGCTCGGCACGGGCCCGGCCCGCCCCTTCCCCATCGCCACCGCCAAGGCGATTGCGCCCAAATCGACCAATCCGGCCCCTTTCCATCGGCAGCCAACTCTGGCACACTCGCTATATTCGAGCAGATACAGCGAGCCGCAGATGTCGTCAAGGCTGCCTCGGATCCTGTCGACGGAGCTGTTCACGCCTCCCGGGCGGGCGGTGAGCCGTGCGGCCTTCCGGCATGCGGATTTCGTGCCCGCCGCGTTTGCCGAACGTCCGGCTTTCCAGGTGCCGGCAGAGCGGCGGCGCACGCAGATCTGGGAGCTCGGCAAGAGCCTGCACTGCTCGATCATCGGCACCTGCCTGTCGAGCAGCGAATTGCGCCAGCTCCTGGTGCGGCTCGGCGTGCGCGGCGCGGACACGGCGTCGGACCACGGCCTGCACGTGCAGGCCGTCCTGCTCTGCGGGTCGCGCGAGGCGGGCGCCAAGCTCCTGCACAAGGCGCTGGATCGCCGGCACCGCGGCGCCATCGCCCAGCTCGCCAAGGCCAGGGACGACGAGGCGCTCCGCCTGATGTGGGCCGAGGCGGTCAAGCGGGGTGATATTCCGGGCGCCTACTGGGCGCTGCTGACGCATCCCGCGTCGAGCGAAGCTCTGGCCAAGGAGGTGTTCGGCGAGGTGCACATGCTGTCGCATCTGGTCGGCGCCGCCAATCGTGCGGACATCCGCCGGCTGCGGCAACTCGAGGAGGACAACGCCGCCCTCGCCGCCAAGGTCGACCGGCAGCAGAGGCATTTGCGCGACGGCTTTACGGCACGCGACGCGACGATCCGCCGGCTCAACGAGCGGCTCGTCCGCCACATGTCGGGGCCGGCCGAGGGGTCGTCGCCGAGTGCCGACACGGAAGGCGACGCCGAAGGTCTGGGCAGCGTCGTCGCCGAGGCGGGCAGGCGCCTGGCCGACGAGACGGCGCGCCGGGAGCGGTTGGAACGCCGGCTGGCCGCGGCCTCGCAGGGCCTTCACGCCGCCGAGCAGGCGCGCCGGCTCGCGGAGACCGAACGCGATTCGCTGCGGCGGGAGCTCGCCTCCATCGAGGACCGGATCGTCGGCCTGCTCGAGCCGGAAGACGGCGCGCCGGCCGGTGCCCGCGATCTGTCGGGGCTCGTCGTTCTCTACGTGGGCGGCCGCGCCAGCCAGGCGCCGCAGCTCAAGGCGGTCGTGGAACGGATGGGTGCGCGGCTCCTGCATCATGACGGCGGCATCGAGCACAGCGCCGCCCTGCTGCCCGGGCTGGTGAGTCGGGCGGACCTCGCGGTCTTTCCGGTCGACTGCGTCAGTCATCTCGCCATGGCGTCGGTCAAGCGGCTGTGCCGCCAGGCCGGCAAGCCGTTCAGCCCGCTGCGGACGTCGAGTCTGACGGCGCTGGTGTCGGCGCTGTCGTCCGTCTGCCGGATATCCGAGCCGGCGGCCGCCGGCGAGTAGGCTGCGAGCAGGCTCTCGAGCTCGGCACGGGTTGCGGCAGTCGGCATGTTCGCTTCTCCGGCGTCGACGTGGTCGATGGCGAGCAGGCCGCGCGCCGGCGCGGGGGCGGAACGATATCGTCAACACACCATCGGCCCGGCCCCCGTGACAAGGCTCCGCGACTATGTCACATTGCACTGCAACATAGATTGTTCAAGGTTGGTGCGGGATCGCGAGTGTGTCGGGGCCTCTCGTTCGCGGGGATGGCGAGACGGTCGCGCCGTGCCGGCGAACCGCACAAGGAAAGGTCGCATGCCCAGTCTGCCCTTCGCTATCGGCAACCCCACACGGACGACCTTTGCCAGGCCGGCATCGGGCCGTCCCGTCAAGGATACGCTCTCGGCGGCGCTCGATCGTGCCCGGGAGTTCAACGCCAGGATCCCCCGCAGCCCGCGCACGACCCCGCCTCCCGCGACCTGTCCGTCGTGCGGTTACGACATGACGGTGATCAACGTGACGCCGACGTTCCGGCGTGACGACTGCGAGGACGTCAGCTACAAATGTGAGAAGTGCGGCACCCAGATGCATCGCCAGATCAGGTTGAAGCCTGTCTGGGCCAATCGAGATCCGGTGGCGACCGCCGCCGGGAAGCGAACGCGGACGTGAGCTTCGCTCGGCCGCGTTCGAATGCTCCACGCAGGTAGCGTCGTCCCGGCACCTCGATGAGCCGGTGCGCCGCGGCGGCGAGGAGCAGGCTCAGCGCCGCCATCGCGGCGCACAGCAGCAGCGACTGAACGGGCGTCAGACTGGCCGGGCCTCCGATCCGGGCGCCGCCAAGTATGCGCGTCGTCGCGTATTGCACCAGGTCGTGAAAGAGGTAGAGCGCGTACGATATCTCGCCGAGCCAGACCAGCAGCGGGGCATTGAGCAGGCGTCCGGCGACGCCTTCGTTGCTGATGGATACCAGCAGCAGCAACGGGAACAGCGCGACCATCGTCATGTCGGCCGCGCCGAGCAGCAGGCCGAGCAGCACGCCGCCGACGATGAGCGCGAAGCCGGCGTCGCTGCGCAGGATCCGATGCGCCGCCCGCGTCAGCCAGATGCGGTACAGTACAACGCCCAGCACGAACTCCGGCCCGCAGCGGAGCAGGGCGAGCGGCCCGTCCCACTGATTGAAGTCGCCGTGCGTCACGTGGGCGAACCATCCGAGCGCCGCCAGCGGCAGACAGACCAGGGCCGCCTTGGCGGCCGTCGAGACACGACAGAGCAGCAGCAGGAGTGCCGGCAGCAGCAGATACGCCATGAGCTCCACGCTGATCGACCAGGCGGGGTAGTTCCAGCTCAGCGCGCTCGCGTGGAGCCCTTGCAGCATGACGAGGTTGGCCAGGAAGGCCGACAGCGAGCGCGCACCCTCCAGCGGGATCGGCTCGACGGTCGCTCCGGCCGCGAGTTGCGCGGCGTTTGCGGTCAGAGCGGTCGCAAGAAACAGCAGAAGAATCACGAGATGCAAGGGATAGAGCCGCGCCACCCTGGCCTCGAGAAAATGGGCGTAGCCCTTCCACTCCACCGTGGACGCGAAGGTGTCCCGATAGACGTGGGTCATGACGAACCCGCTGAGCAGGAAGAACAGGTCGACCGCCAGATAGCCGCCGCCGATCAGCCGGCTGATATGATCCGGATGCAGCGCGGGAAAGACCCTGGTGTAGTGATAAAGCACGACCCACAGCGCCGCTATTCCGCGCAGCGGCGTCAGGCCGGGCAGAAACGCGGCGGCGGGCGATCGCATTCGCGGCGCCGGCCTCTGGCTGTCAG
>JBEKZK010000610.1:0-3828 GCA_049509935.1 Xanthobacteraceae bacterium
CCCGGCGACGCGCACCCGGTGGGCGACGTCGCGGTGCCGCGACAGGATCTCGATCCAGATCACCTCGTCCATTGCACGGCTTGCAGAAAGCGCTTGCTGAACGCCACCGCGTCGTCGTAGCCGACCGCCTGCAGGGACGCGCGCGACACCAGGGCTTCGTTGCCCTTGTCCTCGGTCACCGCGGTCACCGCGACGTCGTAGAGGCCGGCGAACTCGCGGTAGGCCTGGGCACACCAGATGACCCGCAGCGTCGGCCGGTCGTGACCCGCCGACGTGGTCAGGAAATCCTCGTGGCAGCGCTGCGGCGTATACCACTTGCGGTACGCGCCGCCGCCGACCGGCCGCGCCTGCGCCTGCTGCGACAGGAAGGTGGCGAACTGGAACTGGTTGAGGTCGACGGTGCGCGCATAGGCGTGGCTGAGCAGGATGGCGCCGGTGCTCAGATCGCCGGCGACGAAAAGCCCGGTATCGCTGCGGCAGTTGGTGGTGTCGACGCTGGCGCGCGGCTTGGGAATGGCGCCGGCGTTGGTCTGTGCCCAGCAGGTGAACCACGGCGCCGTCGCCTCCGGCGCCTGGTAGGGCCCGAGCGTGACCGCGCGGAACCCGTCGTCGGCGAGCGCGCGGTAGAGTTTGGCCTGCCAGGCGCCGAGCTGGCGGCCGATCTCGGCGCGGAAATCGTGCTGCGGCTCGATCTTCTCGTCCCGGACGCGGCGCAGCAGGGCGGCGGCGAACCGTCCCGGCACCAGGAAGCTGACCAGCTCCCCGCCCGAGCGCTTGGCGACGTTGACCCCGACCACGCGGCCGTCTGCGGCGACCGCCGGGCCGCCGCTCATGCCGGGATTGAGCGCACCGGTGAAATGGATGCGCTCGCTGTAGCTGCGCTCCACCTGGCCGTTGTAGGTGCCCTCCGTGATGGTGAAGCCGAGGTCGAGCGGATTGCCCAGCGAGTACAGGCGCTCGCCCTTCGGCAGGTCGCGGGCGACCGCGGCGTCGCTGAAGGCGAAGAACGGCGTATCGTGGCGGCCGAGGCGCACCACCGCGAGGTCGTTGGGCAGGTCGATCGCCAGCAGCTCGACATCGCCGCGGCCGCCATCGACCGCGAGGTACTCGAGCCGGTACGAGCCCGGCTCCAGCGCAACCTGGGAGACCACGTGGTAGTTGGTGATCGCCAGCCCGTCGGCGCTGACCAGAAATCCCGACCCGGTCGAGGACTGCCGGCCGGCGCCGACCAGCAGCGTGCGGATCTGCAGGAGCCGCGGCGTCGCATCGGCGAAGATGCGCTCGGCCGCGGTGGACGCCGACGGCGGCGGCTCGCCGGGCGCCGGCCTTGCCGCGCTGCCGGCCGCGACGGCGAGCAGCACGACGGCCAGCAATCCGGCCCGGCCTGCCGTGCGGGCCGGTCTCAGCAGGGAATGTGGCAAAACGCTCCTCGGCGCGCGGTCATCCGCGCCCGACGTTAGCGGAAGCGGCGTCGGCAGGGAAGACGAGCGTCGCGGAAGCGGTGACCGGGTTCCGCATCGTCGCCCGCCGTCCCGGGTTTGTGCTAAGGTGACGCGCGTCAACAGGATTCCCCGTCATGACCGCGCCGCAGCGCTTCGACCTCCACGAGGTCTTCAACCAGTCTCCGCCCTACGAGGACATCGATCTGTTCGCCAGCGATCACGCGCTGCGCGATGCGGTTGCGGCGAACGGCGCGGCCGACGAGGCGCCGGCCCTGTCGGAGCTCGGCCGGCGCTGGGGCTCGGCCGAGATGCTCGACCAGGCGCGGCTCGCCAACGAGAACGGGCCGCGGCTGAAGACCTACGACGCCAGGGGATTCCGCCGCGACGTCGTCGAGTTCCATCCCGCCTATCACCGGCTGATGGCGCAGAGCATGGCGGACGGAATGCATGCCTCCACCTGGCAGCCCGACGGCACCCGCGCGCCGGCCCCGGCCGAGGTCGCCCGCGCCGCCCGCATCTACATGACCAACCAGATCGAGGCCGGGCACAACTGCCCGATCACCATGACGCGCGCCGCGGTCGGCGCGCTGGCCGCCGCGCCGGCGCTGCGCGAGCAGTTGATGCCGAAGATTCTCGGGCGCAGCTATGATGCGAGCTTCCGTCCGTGGTGGGAGAAGACCGCGATCACGCTCGGCATGGGGATGACCGAGAAGCAGGGCGGCACCGACGTGCGCGCCAACCTCACGCGGGCGGTGGCGGTGCGCGACGGCTATGCGGTCACCGGCCACAAGTGGTTCATGTCGGCGCCGATGTGCGACGCCTTCCTGGTGCTGGCGCAGGCGGCGGGCGGGCTCACCTGCTTCCTGATGCCGCGCTTCCGTCCCGACGGCAGCATCAATGCGCTGCACTTCCAGCGCCTCAAGGACAAGCTCGGCAACCGCTCCAACGCCTCCTCCGAGGTGGAGTTCGTCGACGCCTTCGCCTGGCGGGTCGGCGAGGAGGGCAGGGGCGTGCGCACCATCATCGAGATGGTGCAGCTGACCCGGCTGGACTGCGCCATCGCGTCGGCCGGACTGATGCGCATGGCGCTGGCGCAGGCGGTGCATCACGCCCGCCACCGCAGCGTGTTCCAGCGCCGGCTGGCCGACCAGCCGCTGATGCGCGTGGTGCTCGCCGATCTGACGCTCGAGCTCGAGGCGATCGTCGCCGTGGTGATGCGGCTCGCCCGGGCGTTCGATCGCGCCGCCACCGATCCGCTGGAAGCCGCCTATGCGCGGCTGCTGACGCCGGCGGTGAAGTACTGGGTGTGCAAGACGGCGCCGCCGTTCATCTACGAGGCGCTGGAGTGCCTCGGCGGCAACGGCTACGTCGAGGAGGGCATGATGGCGCGGCTCTATCGCGAGGCCCCGCTCAACGCGATATGGGAAGGGTCCGGCAACGTCATGTGCCTCGACGTGCTGCGCGCGCTCGGCCGCGACGGCGAGGCGACGCGCGCGGTCATCGGCGAGCTGGCGCGGGCGGGCTCCGGCCTGCCGGGAAGCGTCCAGGCGGCCGGATTCATCGGGAAGGTCCTGGAGGACCAGGGCGGCGAGGCGAGGGCGCGCGGAGCGGTCGAGCGGCTCGCCCTGCTGGCGGCCGCTGCGGCGCTCGCCGAGGGCGCGCCGCGGCCGATCGCCGAGGCGTTCGCGCTGTCCCGCTTGGAGCAATCCCGCGGGTCGACCTGGGGCACCGCCGAGCTCGACCGCGCCGACGTCACCCGGCTGCTCGACCGGGCGCTACCGGCGTAAAGCCGCAGGAAACCGATCATGCGCGAATATGCGATCGCCGCCATCCCGGCGGACGGCATCGGCCCGGAGGTCATCGCGGCCGGGATCGAGGTGCTGGAAAGCCTGCAGCAGCGCTGCGGTGACTTCAGGCTCGAGGTCACCAGCTTCGACTGGGGCTCCGACTACTACCGCAGGCACGGCGTGATGATGCCGGGCGACGGGCTTGCGACGCTGAAGCCGTTCGACGCCATCTACTTCGGCGCCGTCGGGGCGCCGGACGTGCCGGACCACATCACGCTGTGGGGCCTTCGGCTGCCGATCTGCCAGGGCTTCGACCAGTATGCCAACGTGCGTCCCACCCGGATCCTGCCGGGCATCACGTCGCCCTTGCGCAACGTGGGACCGGGCGATCTCGACTGGGTGATCGTGCGGGAGAACTCCGAGGGCGAGTATTCCGGCAATGGCGGACGCACCCACCGCGGCCTGCCCGAGGAGGTCGGAACCGAGGTCGCGATCTTCACCCGGGTCGGCGTCACCCGCATCATGCGCTACGCGTTCGAGCTCGCGCGGTCGCGTCCGCGCAAACTGCTGACCGTCGTCACCAAGTCGAACGCGCAGCG
>JBEKZK010000611.1:0-3824 GCA_049509935.1 Xanthobacteraceae bacterium
CAGAAGGTCGAGGGCAATGTCACCTTCCACACCGCGCGCTCGACGGCGTTCCTGCAGCCGGCGCCCGGCACGGCGCCGTCCCCGGGGCCGATGAAAGTGGCCGACGACAAGCTGCGCTCCGTGCTCGGCGTCGCCGAGGTGACCGTGCAACAGGGCCGGCAGCGGCTCGCCACCATCGTCGACGCGCCGCTGCAGGGTTGACCGAGCAGCATTGGACGAGTGACGGCTCGTCGGGGGAACGCGTCGCTGGTCGCCGCCCGCTTGGCGGCGACCATTTTGCCGGCACCACCCCGACACTTGGCATCACGGCAGGATCCCGGAGCCATCGGCCGGAGGCGAGGTCATGGGCCGGGTCGGAGGCATGGATTCGCCGGAGGGTCTGCGTGTCCGCATCTATGATGTCTGTCACATAGCCGAGTTGCCGCGTGGTGTAGGTCTCCATACGCGGGCGAGAGATCATCGAGCCACCGCGCCGGCATCGACCGATCCACTGTCGTGTCGGCATCTACCGATGATCACGATGGAGGCGACATGCCGTGCCGAGCAAGCAGTCGAAGCGACGACGGGCGGACCTGTGTCGGCAACGACGGACCCTGGATGAAGGAGCAGCCGCGCCCGCTCTCAGCTCCACACGCCGTGGAGCCAAGGTGCAGCGCCGGCGAATCGGATGTGTCCGTCGGCTCGATGGCGCGCACAGCAGCCCGGCCGGAGTTCATTCCCCGCCGCCCGGACGAGATTGCGGCGCTGCTGTCCGCCTTCCGTTCCAGGTATCGGGAATTTGAACGCTACCTGGCCTCGCCGGCGGTCAACGTCACGCCGAGCGATCTGGCGGTCGTGCGGGCGACCGGTGATCCACAAGGCCTCGCGGCGAAGACCATCGCCCGGGTCGAGTTCATCCAATACATCCTCGCAATGATGAACGGCTTCAAAGTCCGCCTGGTGCAAATCCAATGGTCGCTCGGTCGGGACGCAAGCGATGGCGGTCAGGGTCCGACTGCCTCGAGAGAGCTTGTCGCCGACGGCGTGGCCGATCTCAACGGCGCGATCGAGAAGTGGAGCGAGGGGGTGAAGATCTGCCGGGAGGCTCTCGACTCGGTCGAGCAGGCCGAAAAGCGTCACCGAGCTCGGGCTCCAGGTAGCGGGCCCGACGCAACGCCGGCTCGTGCCATTTGATCGCTGCAGCCCGCATCCGGGAATAGATTCGACACCCGCGAGGTCTCCTTCGACACAGGCAGCAGCGCCGTCTCATCGTCGGCGTGGCCTTCATCGAAGGAGATCGACGATGAGCGCGTTGGACATGCATGACGGCGACCGCGTCCGTTGGCGGACCGCAGGGTCGAGGAACCGATACCACCTCGTGACCCTTCGACAACAAGCAGGACGCGTCGTCGGGGCCGCGCGACTGGCCGTCGTCGTCACGGTGGCCGTCATCCTCGCGGCGGCGGGCGCACGGGCGGACGAGGCAAAGGTGAAGATCGACAACTTCACATTCGAGCCCCAGGTGCTGACCGTCAGGGCCGGCACCACCGTCGTATGGACCAATGCCGACGACATCCCGCACACGGTGACGTCGAGCAGTCGCGGGCAGTTCAAATCCAAGGCGCTGGACACCACCGACAGCTTCTCGTTCACCTTCCGGGAAGCCGGCACGTTCGCGTATTTCTGCTCGCTGCATCCGCACATGACGGCGACCATCAGGGTCGAGGGCACCGTCGGTGATGCCGGGCCGGGAGCCGACGTGGAGCCCACGACGCTGCTCGCTCACCGCCCGTGAGATTTCGAGGTCGATCCGTCCGCGAAGCGCCGGCGCTGCTCGGGGTTCTACCCGCCACCGATCGTGGATTGCTCGTCGCCCAGACAGGCCTCGAGGGCCCGCAGCAGGTCCAGCGGCCTGAACGGCTTGCGGACGCTGTAGGCGGCGCCGAGCTTGGTCGACATGCTGAGAAAGTCGGGCGCCGGCGCGAACGAATCCCGGAACATGAAGCCCGACATTGCGATGATGGGAACGCCCGGGGCCCGTCGGTTGAATGCCTTGATGGTCTGCAGGCCGTCCATGTCAGGCATGAAGATGTCGACGATTACCGCGTTGAACGGCGTGGCCGCAATCGCCTCGATTCCGGTGCGGCCACTGTCGGCGCAGACCACCTCGTATCCCTCGTGCTCGAGCAGCGTTCGGGCGGCTGCGCGGACCGAAACGTCATCATCGACAACGAGGATGCGTGGCATGATTTGCCCCCAAGTCGCACGCGTGTTTTGTTACCTCCGAATCACTCACGGACCATGTAATTGATAAAAATAGTCTTTATCGCGCCGGCCGTCGAATCAGAGTTTTGTATGTCCAATCACAGAGCGCGTGGATAAAATATTGTGGAAAACGGCCATCAAGTAACGATTTACCGTCAGTATTTCCATCCAAGAGTCACATCGAAGTCGTGGTCGAGCACGACGAAGTCGAGTTTGCTCGCCGGGAACGCAACCAGCCGCCACGGTCCCGGCAATCGAAACGCCGTCGCGTCATGATCCATGACTTGCACGAGATCGATGCATCCCATCACTTCATCTTCGAAAGATGGCTGTATGCGACCGCAGTCGGGTCGGTGACTTTCAGATGAGGCAGAACATCGCCGATACATCCGGCCCAAGCACCGGCAATACGGTCGACACATCCGGTTGGGCGAGGGGTGCGCCGCGCCGCATTACATTACGTCATCGGCGATGCCGGTGAGGTTTTCCGGGGCGCGGGGCCAATGCTCCTAGCTTGCGGGCGAAGCTGCGGCCAACTCGTCGGCCCAGACGCGAAAGCCCGACAAGATGCCCGGACCGAAAATGTGGGTCAGGGGGACGTCGGCGGCGTCCCGCCCATGCGCGATGACGATACGTCCGATCCGAGGGGAGTTGTTGCGCGGATCGAATGTGTGCCAGCGGCCGCCGAGGTAGACTTCGATCCATGCGGCGAAATCCATCGCCGAATAGGGCGGAGGCACGCCGACGTCCGTAATGTAGCCGGTGCAGTAGCGCGTCGGGATGTTCAGGCAGCGGCAAAAGGCGACTGCCAGATGTGCATAGTCGCGACAAACGCCACGTCGCTCCTGATAGGATTCGGCCGCCGTTCTGGTAGAACGGGCATGCTCATAGCCGAACGTGATGTGGTGATGTACGAAATCGCAGACGGCCTGGACCCGCTGCCAGCCCAGCGGCGTGTGCTTGAAGAGGCGCCAGGCCTCGTCGGCCAGACGGTCGGTCTCGCAATAGCGGCTCCCGAGCAGGAACAGCAGGGTTTCCGCCGGCAGGTCCTGGACCTGGTGCTGCAGCGCGTCGAGGTCGACCGGGTCCGGCCTGCCGGAATCACGGATCACGGCGTCGGTGCCGAGGGTGAAGCGACCGGCCGGGGCGTAGAGCCGGCTGCACCAGTTCCCAAAGCCGTCGCGATAGCCTTCTATGGGAACCGAAGGGGTGGTCACCAGATAGTCCGGACGGTCCAGATCCGAGACGCGAGAGAAGTTCACATTCAGCATCACGATCATCGGAGTAGGCTGGGGAAATTCGAAGCCGAGCTCACATCCGACCCGGATACGCATGAAGCCTCCAATCCGCCAATGCACCGCGCCTCGCTGCGGCGGGGCGGTGGAGCCCGATGCGCGGACACATCCGACCACGCACGCCCGTCCGCACAGGCACGGCTGCGGCGTCGTCCTCGGGTTTACGGGGATTCGCGTACGCACGTGCAACGCGTCGGGACTCGATTGGTTCCGGCTGACGCCAGCGAACGACCCCGTGAGGTAAGGCGAAGCGCTGTGCCTCAGCAGGTGGCGCGGCGTCCGGTC
>JBEKZK010000612.1:0-3823 GCA_049509935.1 Xanthobacteraceae bacterium
GCTCGACATCTCGCTGGCGGAGCGCTCCCGGGTGGACACTGCGATGGCGACGGTCATGCCCGCGCTGGCTCGCCTGGAGCTGACGAATTTGCCGGCTGTCGGCGAGCGCCTCGGGCTCGCCTACGAGGATATGAAGCTGTTGCGGGCCGAAACCGACGTCGCCGTCGCGAGACCGCTCGAGGCGCGCGGCGAGACGCTGAGGGAAGACCTGATTTCGCGATCGGAAAAGCTGGTGCAGCGCATGGAAGCGGTCTCGGTCGTGCTCGAGGCGGAGATCCGCCGGCTCGATCCTGTGGCCTGGGACATGGTCCGAGCCAAGACCATCGCGTGGGAGGCTCGCGCCGCAGGGGGCGACAATGCGTTGACCCTCAACAAGGTGCTTGCCGGGCAACGTGCCATGACGGCAGCCGAGCTGACGAGAATCCGCATCAACGACGGCCGCATCAAGGCGGCATGGGGCCTGGTGCGATTGATTGCCGAGCAGCCCGATACGCCGGTGGAGGTGAGCGAGGCTTTCGCGCGCGCGCAGGCCATCGCCTTCGAGGGCCCGTCTGTGGCGCTGCGCGAGGCGCTGATCGGGACACTGACCGTCGGTCCCGATCCGAAGTTCACGGTGGAAACCTTGAGCAGAGACTTGGTGCCGCCGCTGGCGGCGGTCGGCGCGGTCGCGGTCGCCACGATGGAGGTGACGACCAGGCGCGCCGACGAGCGGGCGTCCAGCGCCAAACTCGTCGTCATCCGGAACGCCGCGACGCTCGTGGTCACGATTGTGCTCGTGGTCGCAGGCTTTGTGCTGATCACTCGGCGGGTGACCGGGCCGATCAGGGCGATGACCGAGGCGATGAGCCGCCTCGCCGAATCGGACTTCTCGACGGTCATTCCCGGCGCCGGCCGCGCCGACGAGATCGGCGGCATGGCGGGTGCCGTCGAGGTGTTCAAGGACGGGCTGATCCGCAACAAGGCGCTCACCGAGGAGCTCGAGCGGCTGGCGACCATCGACGGGATGACGGGCATCTACAACCGGCGTCATTTCCTGACGCTCGCCGACCGCGAATGGACCCGGTTCCTGCGCCACGGGCGTCCGCTGTCGCTGCTCATGATGGACATCGATTTTTTCAAATCGATCAACGACCGCTTCGGGCACCACATCGGTGATCAGGTCATCGTGCACCTCGCCACGCTGGCGCGGGAATGCAAGCGCGACACGGACGTGCTGTCGCGCATCGGCGGCGAGGAGTTCGCGCTGCTGCTGCCGGAAACCGACCTCGAGGGGGCGCAGGCCGTCGCCGAGCGCGTGCGCCTGGACATGGCGTCGGCGCACCTGATGGCCGGCCGCGATCCGTTTTCCGCGACGGTGAGCATCGGCGTGGCAACCGCCCACCGGGACGATGCCGGCATCGTGGACCTGATGAAGGCGGCGGACGCCGCGTTGTACGAGGCCAAGCGCGGAGGACGCAATCAGGTCGTGTGCTTCAAGGAACCAGCGGCCGAAGCCGAGACCGCGGACCTGCCGGTGGTCGAATTGGAAACGATTCCCCTGGTGCGCACCGCCTGACCTGACTCGTGGGCGAATAACGCGAGTCGATGTCATCGCCCAACAATGGACCGCAGCTCGGAATGAACAACTCGTAGCAGCAGCCCGCGGTCCAGGACTTCAATTGTTGGTAAAGGCGCCTCGTTCCAAAAATAGTGTCAGTGATTGCACCAGCTTTTGCACGTCTGCTTGCGGCGTCTTGGAGAAGACCAGCAAAATCATGATGGCAAATGCGTTGGCGAACCCAATCGCAATTGAGGCGAGCGTCGAATTTTTAATGAAATTATATTCCAAAACCGAAAAAAAGACCGCTGCAATGACTATAATTGCTGCCGTAACCGAAATCTCCAGTACTGGAGAGAAATGACTAAATGCCGAGAATGAATAGAACGCAGCGATGCCGGTACAGGCCAGACCGATCAATCGAAACAAGGCCACCGACCATTTCCTCGGATTTCCGACCCCGACTCCAGAAGGCATCGCGGTAGCAGCGTCACTGTCGCCATGACTGCCCTTTGCCAGTTGTCTTCGACCCTCCCATTCCCAACGGTACTCAAAAACGCGCATGACTCCATACCCTCCCAAGGCAACGAGAATTGGGAGTATCACGAACGCGAAAGCCTGAATCTGATTCATTCTCTCAACTTTCTAAGAATCCTTTGTGCCTGAAGATTTAGGCAAAAAGCGGCCAAAATCCAGCATAGCAGCGAGACCCCGAAAGCCCATGTTTCTACGCGAAGCGTTGCGTCTCGGCTACGTCGTGCCGATCGCGGGCGGCTTTCGCAGCGCAAGCCCGTGATCGCCGCGCAGGCCCAACGGCAATTGGCCAGAACATCAACTATGGCCATGCCGCCGCCGTCTCCGGCCAAGCTGGGACGGTCCACTGGGACATTCCACGACCACTCGATACCTTCATCGCTCCGTATTGGAGCGCGCATCGATCAGAATGTCGATGATGACTCCTCGGGCACGGTGAAGACCGCGCAGGGAGAGGCGATCCCGCGCAACACGTGGGTTCCGAGCGGGATCAGCGGCACCGAGGTCTCGGCGGCGAGGGTGCCGGAGACGAGGACGGCCTTGCCGAGCGGCCGGCACAGCCCTTCCAGCCGGCTGACCAGATTGACGGCGGGGCCGATCGCGGTGAAGTCCAGGCGATCGGCGGCACCGATATTGCCCCACAGCATCTCGCCGAGGTGGAGGGCGGCGCCGAAGGGCAGCGGCGGCAGCCCCTGCCGCCGTCGCGCCTCGTCGAGGTGCGCCATTCCGGCCCGCGCCGCCGAGACCGCACGCAGGGCGGCGTCGCAGGCGCCACGGGGCTCCCCTCCGACGACCGGGAAGATCGCCAGCAGGCCGTCGCCGATGAATTTCAGCACCTCGCCGCCGAAGGCGTGGACCGGGCCGGCGATGCGCTCGAACCAGGCATCGAGGGCCGCGATGACCGCCGCGGGCGGATGGCTCTCCGACAGGGCGGTGAAGCCGCGGAGATCGGCAAAGAGCAGCGCCGCCCGGATGGTCTCGCCGACATCGCGCCGCAAGGGACCCGCCAGCACCCGCGCCGCGCTGCGCCGGCCGAGATAGGCCTCGAGGGTCGCCGTCAGCGTGGCGCGCGCCGCGAGAACGGCGAGCGGCGCCGCGGCGAAGCGCGCGGCCTGGCGCAGCTCGTCGGCCTCGCCGGGGGTGAACGGACGCGGTCCGATCCAGGAGAGCAGAGGCGCGTCCGGCCGCGGTCCGACGGCGTCCTCGTGCACGCAGCCGGCCGCCAGTGCGGCGAGCCAGCGCCGTCCGGCATCGCCGGACGGGCTCGCCGTCTCCGCGGCCGCGAGCCCTGCGAGCACGAACCCCAAGGCCTCGATCACCTCCCCGCTCTCGGCCCGCCACAGCCAGGTGCGGCGGGCAATCAGCGGATGCGGCACGGCGAGCGTCAGGGCGCCGCCGGCGAGCGGCAGGCCGTCCGCGACCAGACGCGCGCCGAGCTCGGCCAGCAGCCGATCGGGGCCCGGCGTCTCGCCGGCCGAATCGACGAGCCAGGCGAGCGTCGAGGGGAGCTGCATGGACCGATCTTGCGGTCGACGCAGCTCCCTTGTCACGGGGTTTTCCGAGGGAACGCCCGACTCAGTCGATCAACTCCGGCTGCTTGGTCCACGGGGCCGTCTCGAGCCCGAGCGCTTTCGCCACCCCGGTCCCGTAGGCCGGATCCGCGCGCGTGCAGTTGGCGACGTGCCGCTGCTTGATCTCCAGCCTGGCGTCGCCCATCGCCCGCGCCGTGTTCTCGAACAGCACCTGCTGCTG
>JBEKZK010000613.1:0-3805 GCA_049509935.1 Xanthobacteraceae bacterium
ATGCGCCGGCCGTCGCACCTCGCCGACAGGTGGGGCGATCGAGGCGTCGGACTTGGTGAAGAACATGTTGAAAGTCTTGGCGTCCGGGTCGAGGCCGGACTCGATCATATGACGGCGATAGTTGGCGCCCTGGCAGAAGACGCGGCACGGCGCCGTCACCGGCGAGAGCAGCTCGATCCCCTCCAGCCGCATCGAGGGGGCCCGGCCGGCCGCGTCGCGCCAGTCATCCTGGCCGCGTTCGATCAACGCGGCGGTCGTCGGGTAGTCGCCGGCCAGCGGCGCGACGCCCGTCGCCTGGGCGACGCCCCAGCGCGGACCGGTGTTCGAATTGAAACGGACAAGATTGACAGCCATTGATCCTCTCCTCGTGCCTGAGCTGAAACCTAAGGGCTCGCGGGCGGCGGCTCGCCGCGCCCGTGCCGGTCGGGGGAGCCGACGCGCAGCGCGATGTCTCGCGCCTCGTCGTGCGTCACCCCGATCGCGCGCAGGATTCCCGCGATGACGCCCGGCGCCTGCGCGGGGACGATTCGCCCCTCCGCGGCGGACTGCATGGCCTGCAGGACGATGCCGACGGCGAATTCGAAAGCGAGCTCGGGCGCGACATCGCCGAGGCGTCCGCCGGCGGCGGCGCGGCGGAGGTCCTCGCTGAGGCGCGCACGCGCACCACGCGCGACGACCGGCATGGATACGGCGCCGCGGGCGACGAGCGCTCCCCAGGCGGGATTGCGCAGCGCCTCGCCGATGAAAGCTGCGCAGCCCGCGGCGATGCGCTCGACCGGGTCCTGGATCGCCAGCCGGCGCGGCTGCAGGAGCTCGTCGAAATCCTGCGCCAGCTCGTCGGCAACGGCGGCCTGGAGCTCGCCGAGGCTCGCGAAGTGCACATAGAAGGTGCCCTTCGCCACTGCCGCCTCGGCGACCACATCGTCGACGGTGACCGCCTCGATGGGGCTCTGCGCATAGAGCGCACGAGCGGCGTCGATCAGCTGCGACCGGGTCCGTGCCCGCCGATCGCGGCCGATCTGGGCCCTTCGGGCGAGGTCGATCCTGGCCATTGGCATCCTTTTTTCGGTTCGCTGCATTTTCGATATTGACATATTAGTCAAAATGACGAAATAGTCAATACGAAACTTGAGGGCCCCATCGAGGGCCAATCGGGAGGATGCCGAATGGGAGCGGGTATCGTTGCCGACGCCGGCGTTCCGGCGAGTTGCCAGGTGGCGATCATCGGCGCCGGCCCGGTCGGGCTGATGCTCGCCAATCTGCTCGGCGCGGCAGGTGTCGACGTCGCCGTGCTCGAGCGCAACGAGGGACTGGTCGGGCTGCCGCGCGCGATCGCCTATGACGCCGAGACGCTGCGCCTCTTTGCACAGGTCGGGCTGTTCGACGCGATCGCGGACGGGCTGATCCAGGACCCGAGCGTGGTCTATTTCAACGCGCGGCGGACCAAGCTGATGGAGATGAAGCCGCCGCGCAGCGTCTTCGGCCATTCGGCGCTGGGCACGTTCTACCAGCCGAACTTCGAGCTGGCGCTGCTCGCCGGCCTGAAGCGCTTTGCATCCGTGCGCGTTGCGTTCAGCAGCAACGTCACCGGTCTTGCCCAGGACGATCGCGGCGTCGATCTCAGCGTCGACTCGCCCCGCGGCGCGCGCCGGCTGTCCGCGCAGCTCGTCGTGGCCTGCGACGGAGGGACCAGCGCCACGCGCGACTCGATCGGCGCGCGCATGGTTGGCTCAACCTACGTCGAGCGCTGGCTCGTCATCGACGCGAAAATCGAGAATCACGGCGTCGACAACATCACCTTCTTCTGCGATCCCCGGAGGCCGGTCGTGCAGCTGCCGGCCGCCGGCTCGCGGGTGCGTTGGGAGTTCATGCAATTGCCCGGCGAGTCGGCGGACACGCTGATGCGCGAGGATACGATTCGCACGCTTCTCGCGCCGTTCGCGACGGCGTCCGCCGTCACCATCGAACGCCGCGCCGTCTACGCGTTCCACGCCCGCGTGGCGGACAAGTGGCGGAACGGGCGGATTTTCCTTGCCGGCGACGCCGCGCACCTGATGCCGCCGTTCGCCGGACAGGGGATGAACGGCGGCATGAAGGACGCGGCGAACCTCGGCTGGAAGCTCGCGGCGGTGATCGCCGGCAACGCGGGCGCCGATATCCTCGACTCCTACGAGACCGAGCGGGCGCAGAACGTGCGGGCCATGGTGAGCCTGTCGCGCCGGCTGGGCGCCGTCATCATGCCCACCAGTCGGGCGGTCGCCGGCGTGCGCGACGCCGCCTTCGCATGTCTCAATCTGTCGCGCGGGTTCCGCTCGTTCATACGGCGTGGCGGCGTGCTGCCGCCGCCGAATATCTCGCGCAGCGCGCTGACCGGGCGCGGGCGGGACGCCCTGGTCGGGCAGATGCTGCCGCAGCCGGAGGTGTCCGCTGCCGACGGCGCAGCGCCGCTCGATCGCTGGCTCGGCTGTCATCAGTGGCTGGCGCTCGGCATCGGCGTCGATCCGGCCGCGGCACTGTCGCGGCGCGACCGCGCGATCCTCGATCGGCTCGGCGCTCGCCTCGCCAGCATCAACGGCCGCGCGGACGTCGCGAGCCTGCACCTTACCTGTGGCGACCAGTCCTTCCTGGACTGGGCGAAGCGCAACCGGGTCAGCGGCGTTCTCGTGCGCCCGGATCGGTTCATCGCAGAGCGGCTCGATCCGCGCGCCAATCTGCAGAGCCTCGATCCGTTTGCCGGGGCGACGGGCGTCGCATCGCCCGCGCCCATCGGGGCCGAGCTGGACATCCCGACAACGGCGGGCTGATAGGCCCTCCCGCTCAATTCCGGCTCACAACGCAAGGAGCATCGCCATGACTGAAGCTGTCGCAACCGAACGAATATCCGCCGCCAAGCTCCAACATCACGTGATCTACGTCAGCGATCTCGGCAGATCGAAAGAGTTCTACATGCGGCTGTTCGATCTGCAGTTCTCGGCGCTGAACCATCCCGACAGCAGCGCGGCGATGCGCCTGTCGCATCAGGAAATGCACTTCTTCAGCTTCGGCTTCTACCATCACGACATCTGCCTGGTGAAGCATCACAAGCTGGAGATGGACAACGGCTCGATGATGCACTTCTCGCTCGTCGCTCGCGACGGCGCGGCGTTCGACGACATCCGCCGGCGCGCCGACGCGATGGCGGTGGCGGCGCGCGATGGACGCATGATCGCGTCGGCGAAGACCGCACCCGGTCTGCGCGCGTTCTGCGTCCGCGACCCGGACCGACACTGGATCGAGATCATCCTGGAGCCGAAGCCATGACCGCCGCGTCCTACGTTCCCCCCAATGTGCTGCCGCCCTTCCTGCAGAGGTTCGCGGGCCTGCTCAAGCGCCAATGGTTTCGCGAGCTGGTGCTCGCGGTGCCGACCATCAGCAGGCGCCGGTTCTCGAACAAGACCGAAGACTACGGCGTCTTCAAATCCTCGCGCATTGCCGGCATCGGTCAGCTGTCGATCTACGTGCAGGACATCGCGCGCAGCCGCAGCTGGTACGAGTCGCTGGCCGGCCTGCGGCACAGCCGAACCTGCGCGGAGGAGCCGCATCCGTTCAAGCAAGGCTGGCGGATCAGGTGCTGCTACATGAGCGCATCCGCGCACGAGGAATGCCTCGTCCTGGTCGAAGAGCGCGATCCCGACGGCAAGGTCACGGTCCCGTCCGGCATGAGCTTCTTCCACATGGCATTCGAGCTCCAGGGCAACCGACTCGAGGACGTCATGGCGTTCGCGGAGCGGGCGAAACGAGCGGGCTTCAAACGAAACTACGGCCC
>JBEKZK010000614.1:0-3804 GCA_049509935.1 Xanthobacteraceae bacterium
TCTGATAGGAACTTCAAATCCGCCGCACTAGGTGGCAACCCGGATGGCTTGCGGCGCCCGCCGCGATGGTCGGCGGCCGCGCGCGGCCGGCGCCGCCGCTGTCGCGAGATCCTTGAGGATGCGCGAAAGGCCAACTAATGTGCAGATCATCTCCGGGCCGGTGCAGTGCCACACATCACCATCGAGTATTCGGCTAACCTCGAATCCGACGTCGATCCCGGTCGGCTCGTCACCGCGGTGCACGACGCCGCGCTCGGCACCGGCATCTTCGAGCTCGGCGCCGTGCGCACCCGGGCCGAGCGGCGTGACCTCTACGCGGTCGCCGATCGTGATCCCGGCAATGCGTTCGTGGCCGTTACGGCGCGCATCGGCCCCGGCCGCGATGCCGAGACCCGCCGCCGGTTCGCAGCAGCCCTCCTCGAGGCCGTCGAGGCCGAGACCCGGGACGCCTTTGCGCGGCGCGGGCTCGCCTTGTCGGTCGAGGTCATGGAGATCGACGATTCGGCGACCCTGCGACGAAACAATCTGCATGCCCGCATGGCCGCCAAGGCGGGCTCCCGCCAGGACGTTGCGCGATGAGCCGGAACGCCGATCCGAAGCTCGCGGGCGTCTGACGCGCGCGCGATAGGGGAGAGCTCCATGCCGCTGCGGGATCCGGTGCTGTATCCGCCCTTCAACGTCGTGCGGGTCAGCCATGTCGAGTACGGGGCGACCGACCTCGAGCACTCCAAGGCCTGGTGGGTCGATACGCTGGGGTTCGTGCTGACCGAGCAGACCGCGGACGCGCTCTATCTGCGCGGCCTCGAGGAGCGCAATCACCACTCGGTCGTGCTGCGCAAGTCGGCGCACCCGCATGCGGCGAGCCTCGGCTTCAAGGTCTACAGCGAGGCCGATCTCGACATCGCCTTCCGGCATTTCTCCGGGCTCGGCTTGTCGCCGCGGTGGACCCGCGAGCCGTTTCAGGGGCGCACCCTGGCGGTGCGGGATCCGGTCGGCACGCCGCTCGAATTCTATTTCGAGATGGTCCAGGTCGAGAGCCGGCTGCGCCGCTACGGCGAGTACAAGGGCGCACGCATCCAGCGCATCGACCACGTCAACTGCTTCTCGCCGGACATCCAGCGATCGCACGACTTCTACAACGCCATGGGCTTCCGGACGTCGGAGTACACTGCCGCCGAAGGCACCGACGACCTGTGGGCGGTGTGGATGCATCGCAAGGGCAATGTCCACGACATGGCGCTGACCAACGGGCGCGGCCCCCGCCTGCATCACGTCGGCGTCTGGGTGCCGGGCGCGCTCGACATCATCCATGTCTGCGACCTGCTGGCGACGACCGGCTGGCTCCACAGCATGGAGCGCGGTCCCGGCCGCCACGGCATTTCCAATGCCTTCTTTCTCTATCTGCGCGACCCCGACGGCCATCGGATCGAATTGTTCAACTCCGACTATCTGACCTGCGATCCCGACCTCGCGCCGCTGCGCTGGGATCTGCGCGACGCCCGGCGCCAGACGCTGTGGGGCGCGCCGGCCCCGAAGAGCTGGTTCGAGGAGGGCTCGCTGTTCCCCGGCGTGGCGCTGGCCGATTCGGTGTTCACCTCCGGCGAGCCGATCGTGGCGCCGTGAGGTTGGCATGAAGCTCGCGAGCTATCTGGTGGACGGGCGGCCGCACTACGGCGTCGTCACCGACCACGGCATCATCGATCTGACGCGCCGGATCGGCAGCGATGTCCCGACCTTGCGGCACCTGATCGCGGCCGACGCGCTGGGCTCGGCGGCGGCCGCCGTCGCCGGCGCGGCTCCGGATTTTTCCGCCGGTCGGGTCGTCTTCGTGCCGCCGATCCCGGCGCCGGAGAAGATCTGGTGCATCGGGGTCAACTACATGGACCGCAATGCCGAATACAAGGACAGGTCCGAGCTGCCGCGCTATCCGAGCCTGTTCGCCCGCGCGCCGACCTCGGTCGTCGGCCACGGCCAGCCGATCGTGCGTCCGCGCGTGTCGAGCGAGCTCGACTACGAGGGCGAGATCGTCCTGGTGATCGGCCGGCAGGGCCGGCACGTGCCGCGCGAACGGGCGTTCGAGCACATTTTCGGGCTGACGCTGTGCAACGAGGGCAGCGTGCGCGACTGGCTGCGTCACGGCAAGTTCAACGTCACCCAGGGCAAGAATTTCGACCGGTCGGGGAGCATTGGCCCGTGGATCGTGACGGCCGACGAGCTCGACCCGAGACATCCGATCGAGATTACGACCCGGGTCAACGGCGAGACCCGACAGCACGATTCCACCGTGCGGCTGATGTTCCCGTTCGACTATCTGATCGCCTATCTGAGCACGTTCGCGACGCTGAAACCCGGCGACGTGATCGCCACCGGCACGCCGACCGGCGCCGGCGCGCGGTTCGATCCGCCGCGCTGGCTCCGGCCCGGCGACGTGGTCGAGGTCGAGGCCCCCGGCATCGGCATCCTGCGCAACACCGTGGTGGATGAGGACTGATCGAACGTACTCTCACGCATGTGGCGGCTGCGCGCCGCGAACACGAACCGTAGCACCCTCGGCACCGCCACATCGGTGGGCACGGCGCAAGCGCGCCTTTGCCCACCCTACGGAAACCTCACGCGACGTGCCGGCTCCGCGCCGCGAACAGCGCCAGCGCGCCGATCAGCACGAACCCGTTGGCGGCGTGAAAACCGGCCAGCCACGGGATGCGGTGCCCCAGCGCCAGATGGATCGACGAGTACTGCGCCGCGATGATGACCACCGGGATCAAGCTCATCCACCGCATCGCGCGGTCGCGTCGGCCGACCCACGTCGTCGCCGCCAGCGCCACGCTCAGCCATTGGAAGATCGCGACCCAGCCCTTGTGCAGGCTCCAGTAGTCGGGATCGACGACCGCGGCGACCCCGGCCAGATACGCCTGGACCAGGACCGACAGTGCCAGCAGCACCGCCAGCGGCAGCACCGACATCCGGGCAATCTCGGTGACGGTCTGCTTCATGCCCGCGGCATGTCGAAGACGTGGGCGAGAATGAGGTCGCGCACCGCCGTCGCCGCGACCGGGCCGTCACCGAGCAAATCCCGCTCGCTCGAGATGATCAGCGGCCCGTCCGCGCTGTCGTCGGTCAGGCGGCCGTGCGAGCCCTTGACCAGCCCGGCATCGAGCGGGATGACGTCCATCAGCACCCGCAGCCCCAGCGCCCGTTTTGCCAGCCGCCAGCCGATCGCCAGCCTGGGAAAGCGGATGCCCGGATCGAGAAAGAGCTCGACCGGGTCGTAGCCGGGCTTGCGGTGGATCTCGACCAGCCGGGCGAAGTCGGGCGCGCGGTTGTCGTCGAGCCAGTAGTAGTAGGTGAACCAGGCATCGTGGCGGGCGATGGCGACGACTTCGCCCGAGCGCGGATGATCGAGCCCGACCGCCCGCTGCTCGGCGCGATCGAGCACGCGCTCCACGCCGGGCAATCCGCCGATGATGCGCCGCACCTCGGCGATGAGGTCGTTGTCCTGCACGTAGACGTGCGCGATCTGATGATCGGCCACCGCGAAGGCGCGTGACTGCGGAATGTCGAGGATTTCGCCGCCATCCTCCATGCGGACCGCGAGCAGGCCGGCCTGGCGCAGCGCGCGGTTGACGTGAATGGGCGTCGCGACCGGGGTGATCCCGTACTCCGACAGCACGATCACCCGCGCGCCGTCCCGCTCCGCATCGGCGATCAGGCGCCCGGCGACCGCATCGACCTCGGTCAGGCTCGCCGGCACGGCCGGATGATCGGGCCCGAGGCGCTGCAGGTCGTAGTCCAGATGGGGAACGT
>JBEKZK010000615.1:0-3800 GCA_049509935.1 Xanthobacteraceae bacterium
TCGAGCGGCGCGCCGGTCTGCCAGCTCGCCCAGATGGCACGAACCGCCTGCACGTACTCGCGCATCCACGGACCGGGAGCCGACCACGTCATCCCGAAACGGCGCTGGATGTGACCCTTGACCTGCGACCCGAGGCCGAGGGTGAAGCGTCCCCGGGAGAGCTTCTGCAGCGACCATGCGGTCATCGCCGTGATGGTCGGGCTGCGCGGAAACGCCATCGCCACCGCGGTGCCGAGCTGCAGGCGCGTCGTCGCCTGGGCGGCGAGCGCCATGATGACATAAGGATCGTCCTTGGTTTCCTCGGTCACCAGCCCGTCGTAGCCCATCTCCTCGACCAGGCGGGCGTCGGCGCCGACGCGCGAGATGTCGAGCGGCGTCTCGGCCGCGCGCAGGCCCGGATCGGTCTTGCCGAGCGGCAGCAGCGTTTCGACCTTCATCGCCCGTCTCCCGCCGCGAGCTGCCGCCGCAGCTTGCTCATGCCGCCGATCCAGCGTTACGAAAACGCTCGCACAGCGCTCGGCCGATGCCGTCCGCACCGCCGGTCACAACCACGACTTTTCCGGAGATGTCCACGATGTCCTCCCGCCGGCGGTCGCCACCTCGGCACCGTGCGTCGTTGCCGACGCGACCACTCTCGGCCATCATGGCATATCACGCATGGATCGGCCCATCTCGCCGCGGCGGGCGGGGCCGTCGCGCATCACCGGTCGCGCCGCGGGCGCTCTTCACCCTCCCAGGTGGACCTCCCGGGAGGGTGAAGCGGAGCGTGCTGCAAATTCACAACCGATCGCGCTGCTCGGCAGGGTGAAGCGAGCTGACCGGCCGCCGACCCACGCCTATCGATCGGTCCCCGCCATCGCCATGCGCGCCTTGGATTCCGGACTGCCGGCGGCGAAGTATTTCGTGCTCCAGCCACGATCCGGAGCAAGCTTGAAGGTCCGAGGGTCGTCGGATTTCACCCGGGCCCGGTAGTGCTCGAAGAGCCGGAGGAACTCGGCCAGGTAGATTGCGGCGATGCGCGGACACTTGGTGATCTGGATCAGGTTCTCGTCGTTGTGGTGCAGCGAATTGCCACTGAAGTTCGCCGATCCGGTGAACACCACCGGGTTGTCGCCTTCGGCGTCGATGACCACGAACTTGTGGTGCACCCGGACCATGATCTTGGGATCCTCACGCGGCCACAGCACCCGCTCCGGCGCGAACCCGGTCGGCGTGTCCTTGGCGTCGAACGCGCCAAATCCCGTGATCTCGTGACTCTTCGACGCCCGATCGAGGATCGCGATCTTGGCGGCGACATCGGCGCGCCCGGGATCGCCGCCCGGCGCCTGCGCCGGCACCCGGTTGACCAGGGCGAGCATCATCTTGCCGGCATCGGAGGCAGCGAAGACCGCATCGAGCAGATCCTTGTCGGTCGGGTCGAACGCGCACAGCAGGACGGAATGCTCGGCCGCCTGGACGGCCTTGACGACGGCGTCCAGCGAGTCGCGCGATTTGTTGGGCTCGGGCGGGAAGAAGACCCGGATGCTGGCATCCCCGACGGCCAATTCATCCGACCAGCCGGTTTGCTCCCGCTGGGTCTGCACCAGTCCCGGATCTCCGTCGAGAAGCCGCTTTCGATCGAGGTAGAGCCTTGCCAGCTCCGGCGACTCGAATGCGTGCAGCACGTTCGCCTGCGCGGAAAGCCCTTCGCTGGTGAAGTTGGCCGACCCGGCGAGCACTGCTTCGGCGTGATCGCCGGCGCCCACCCGCACCAGGAACTTGTTGTGCATGATGCTGGCGTGGGTGCGCGCGGCAAAGCTTTCCGCCGGCCGGCCGGCGTTCTCCAGCTCGGTGATCGCCGGATCGGAGGCATGGTCCTTGCTGGTGTGGTTGTAGGCGAGCGATATCGCTCCGCCGTAATGCTGGAAGGCCGGAATGATCCAGGTGGCGTCGGTGAGATGGTAGATGGCGCCTTCGATGTCTTTCCCGGCGGCACGATCGAGGAACTGGGGAACCGCCTGCTCCATCCCGTTGCCGAGCCATGCCCGGGCGGCCTTCTGCTGTGAAGCGGTCGTGAGGTCGGGGAACTGCTTGGAAAAGGCCTGCGAGCTCACCACCGCGCGGTTGAAGTGGGTGGTGATGCCATTTTCCTCGACCTGCGGAATCCGCACCTCGATGGTGGCGGCGGCGGCATCCATCAGGTCGAGCGCATCGGGCGCCCCGGTCACCGGAACCACGCGATAGGAAAACGTCGTGCCGCGGTCCTTGGTGTCGATCCGCGCATCCCACCAGTAGAACTTCTGGATCGGCGCCTCCCGGCTGGGAAAATCGCTCTGGTCCGGCTTCGGTCCGTCGAAGCCGATGCGGTTGGGAAGCCAGCTCGCAGCCTCGCCGCCGAAACCCGGCGTGCGCTGGATGGCGAACCCGAGGAAATCCTCCCGACTGTCCCCGGCGGGCCAGTCGTAGGCGAGCAGCACCAGCGTCGGCGACGCGTAGGAGCGCACCGATATGGCCCCCACGCTCGCCTCCGGCTTGGAGCCGTTGATCGCCCGATTGGTGGCGCGCGGCGCTGCGGCCGCACGTGGACGCGTTGCAGTTCTTGTGGTCACGGTGTGCCTCCTTGATGGTGCGCAATCGTGCGGCCAGGCCGCGAGTGGCCGGACTGGACATCCCAGAGGCCCTCCGGGGCATCTAGGAAATTGCGCTCATATACAATTTAGGGTTTGACATCGCTTCGCGCAACCGTAAATATAATAGTCATGATCGACGGCACCCCGGAGTTCTCAGACTGGAGGACGGGCCGTCGCGTCAGGCAGTGGACGGCGCGGCGTTCGCCGGCGCGACGGCCACGCGCGATCGATTGGAATTCGCGGGCGCCCGGCGTCCCGCATTGGACTGCATGGAGGTGGAAGGTCATGCGCCTCGGCTGCTCGCTTGGTGCCGTCACCGGCGCATTTCAACTCGCGGCGCTGATTGCCTGCTCGGCGTCCGCGGTTGCGCAGCAGACGCCGGCGGCTTCGGCCGATCCGCCGCGCGACATCAATCCGCCGGTCGCCAACTGCAATCTGACGCCCGACACCAATGCGGGCGCCAAACCGCCGCCCGCCAAGATCGTGGCCACGCCGATCACGGCGGAGCTGCTGACGTCGGGGCAGCCCTGCCACCAGGTCGTGAGCACGATCGGTCTCATCCCGAACGATGGATTGGCCAACCTGCAACGCGGCTTCGATTTCTACTCGTGGCTCACATTCATCGCCCTGAATGCTCCGGCCGACGGCAGGACGATCGGCCAGGGACCGCGGCCGGGCGGCGATGCATCGACGAAATGGGAGGATCTTGCGAGCTACCGGCCGCTGGCGGATGTGATGCTGCCGCACGGTGCAGCGCCGACATGGGGCACGCGCATCGTCCCGGAGACCTGCAAGAGCCTGGATGGGCCGGGCAAGATCATCCTCACCCTCGGCGAAGAGGCCTTCAATCAGCCGTTCAAGAGCGGGCCGCTGATCGACCAGGATGGCAACTACGCGCTGTTCGACATCCTGATGAACCGGCCGATGTTCGATTACATCCTCGAAAACAATCTGTACAGCGTTTCGGGCCAGGAGAGCTTCAACAAGAAGATCGAATTTCCCGAGGGAAACAATCCCGCCGGGGCGGACCCGGGCCGGATGGGCGCAGTCATGGTCAAGGTGTCGTGGCGGATTCTGGACCCCGCCAGGGACCGGGATCTCTTCAGCCAATTTCACACCGCCGATGCGCTGGTGTTTTTCCCCGGGCCGCCGGCCACGAGGACGGGACCGACCTGCGTCGAGAAGAAGCTC
>JBEKZK010000616.1:0-3797 GCA_049509935.1 Xanthobacteraceae bacterium
CATCGCCGCCAAGGTGCTCGCCGGACGCCAGGTGAAGCCCGGATTCGCCCTCAACGTCATCCCGACGAGCAACGAGTTGATGGCCGCCGCCGCCAAGGAGGGCATCATCGCGGCCCTGGTCGAAGCCGGCGCCTTCGTCTCCTCGCCGAGCTGCGACTATTGCTACGGGCGCATCGCGACCATGACGGCCAATCAGCGCGCGGTGTCGACCGGCACGCTCAATGTCCGTGGACGCATGGGGAGCCCCGATTCGGAAATCTATCTCTGCAATGCCGCGATCGTCGCCGCGACGGCCATCGAAGGAAAAATCGCAGATCCGAGGAGCTACCTATGAGCGCCTCGAGCTCCCTGCCCAACCTGCGTGGTCGCGCGGCCTTCATCTTCGAGGAGCCGGACTTCGACGTCGATCAGATCGTCGGCGTCAAGAACATCAAGATCCAGGACATCGAGGAACTGGCCGCCGCGGCCATGCAGTCCTACGATCCCGAATTCCGCGCCAAGGTGCGGCCAGGCGACCTCATCGTCGGCGCTGCGAATTTCGGCTACGGGCACCCGCACTATCCGCCGATGAAGGCGATGCGCCATCTCGGCATTTCCGGCGTGATCGCCGAAAGCTTCTCGCCGGGCTATTGGCGCGGCGAGATCAGCATGGGGTTCCCTCAGGTGAGCTGCCCCGGCATCCTGACATTCGTCGAACGCTGGGACGATGTCGAAGTCGATTGGATGCAAGGTGTCGTGCGCAACCACAGCAAGGGCCGGGAGCTCGCGTTCGAGCCGCTGGCGCTCGCCGACCGCCGCATGCTCGAGGCCGGCGGCCTCGTCCCCTATCTCAAGCAAGCCGCAACGGCCTGAACGGAGGTGCTTCCATGCCCATGAACCGCGCGCAATTCGCGCAGCGCCTGAAGTCGAACAAGACCGTCTGGGTCGCCGGCGTCTATGATGCCCTTTCCGCCAAGCTCGTCGAGGCGGCGGGCTTCGAGGCCGCCATGACCTCCGGCTTCGGCGTCTCCGCCTCCTTCCTCGGCCAGCCCGACGCCGAGCTCTACACGATGTCGGAGAACCTCACCGTGGTGCGCAATGTCGTCAACGCGGTGAAGATTCCGGTGATCGCCGACATCGATACCGGCTACGGCAACGCCATCAACGTCATGCGCACCGTGCGCGAGTTCGAGGCGGCCGGCGTCGCCGCGGTGATCCTCGAGGACCAGCTCGCGCCCAAGCGCTGCCCGATCTGCGTCGGCGCCGTCGAGGTTCTGTCGGTCGAGGAAGGCATCGCCAAGATCGAGGCCGCCGCCGCGGCGCGGCGCGACCGGAGCATGGTGATCATCGCCCGCACCGATGTCGTGGACGAGCATGAGGCGATCAGGCGCGCCAAGCTGTATGTAAAAGCCGGCGCCGACATCATCCAGCCGATCAGCAAATGCTTCAAGTCGATCGACGGGCTGCGCGAGCTGCGCACGCAATGCGGCGTACCGCTCTCCCTGCAACTCCTCGGCTGGCTGGAGCGGGACCTGTCGCCCGGACAAGTCGAGGAGGTGGCCGGCATGGCGACCTTCGCGCTGGTCCCGCTGATGACCGCCGCCCAGGCGCTGCATGACAACCTGAAGGCTCTCGCCTCGACCCACTCGTCGAAGAACCTGCCGAACGCCGTGATGGCGCACGATCCGTTCATCGAATTCATCGGATTTGGCGAGATCGACCGCCTGCAGCAGCGCTTCCTGCGCCAGCATGCGGATGTCGCGCTGCAGCCGTCCTGAGCCATTTTCAGCGCTCTGCATCATCGGCAAGCGGTCGATCGCCAGGCCGCCGATAAATCATCGGGAGGAAGATGCACATGTCGAACAGGCGTTTTGCGATGCTGGCGGGGGCGCTGATGGCGCTTGTCGCGGGCGCGGGTCTCGCGCGCGCGGAGGACAAGCCCTCGGTAAAGGTCGCGGCCATCGTTCCGATCAGCGGCACCGGCGCCTTCGACGGCCAGCTCGGCCTCGAAGGCATGAAGGCGATGGCGGAGGTGATCAACGCCAAGGGCGGCATCCTCGCCGGGCGCAAGCTCGAGCTCGTCGTCTACGACGACAAGGGCACGCCGGAAGAGGGCGTGAGCGCCGCCAAGCGCGCCATCGAGCAGGACCACGTCGACGCCATCGTCGGCGGCTGGTTCTCGGCGGTGGCGCTCTCCATGAAGGAGGCGACGCGCGACAAGGTGCTCACGGTCTTCACCTCCAGCCAGCACCCCGACGTGACCGCGAAGGGTCACAAGCTCGCGTTCCGCCTCAATGCCACCTCGACGATGATGTCGGACAAGTATTCGGACTTCATCTGCCACAACATCAAGCCGAAGTCCGTCGCCTTCATCACCATCAACGACGACTACGGCAGGCTCGAGGTCGAAAACTACAAGCGCCTGCTCGGCGGCTGCGGCATCGAGGTGAAGGGCAACGAATTCTACAATCGTGACGACACCGACTTCACGACCGCGCTGACCAAGCTCAAGAGCCTCGATGCCGGCGCGATCTACGTCTCGGCCATCAATACCTCGCAAGGCGCGACCATCTATCGGCAGATCAGGCAGAGCGGCTACAAGGGAACCATCATCGCATCCGCCGGCAACATGAACCCGAAGCTGGTCGAGCTCTCCGGAGCCGCCCTCAACGGGGTCTATTGCGTGTCCCTCTACGCTCCGGATGCCGACAATCCGCTGCTCAAGGCGTGGACCACGCAATACCGCAAGATGTTCTCCAACGAGCCGGCGTTCATCGGAAGCCTCGGAGCGCAGGCGGTCGAGCTGATCGCTGCGGCGATGGACAAGGCCGGCACCTCATCGGATGACGAAAAGATCGCCGCCGCGCTCAAGGGCCAGAGCTGGTTGACCCTGCTCGGCGACGTGAAGTTCGACGGCAATGGTCAGGCGCTGCAGAGCATCTACCTGATTCAGGTCGCGAAGGGGAAGATCGTCGGCGTCAACGGGAGCTGACCGCGGCGAAGCGGGATGGCCTTCTCGGTCGCGGCGCCGATCGCCGCGGTCTCTTCTCAGGCGGGCTCGATCGATCGCGATGGATACCACCCTGCTTCTCCAGCAGATCGTCAATGGTCTGGTCGCGGGGATGAGCTACGTGCTCATCGCGACGGGGCTGACGCTGGTATTCGGCGTGCTCCGCATCATCAATTTCGCGCATGGCGAATTCTACATGCTCGGGGCCTTGTCGACCTTCTATGTCGGCAGGCTCGCCGGACTCGATTACATCTCCTCGACGGTGGCCGCGACGCTTCTCGTCGCCCTGTTGGGGATGCTGGCGAACAAGCTCTTCTTCTGGCCGCTGCGGCGCGAGCACGAGTTCACGATCCTGCTCGCGAGCCTCGGCTTGTCGCTCTTCCTGGTGAACGGAACAGAGCTTCTGTTCGGCGCCGACCCGAAGTATCTCGACAGTCCGTTCGCCGACCAGACGGTCGAGATCGGATCGATCGTCGTGACGCAGCAGCGCCTCCTGATATTCCTGGTCGCGGCCGTAGCGATCGGCGGTCTCTATGCCTTCATTCGCTTTTCGCGCCTCGGCAAGATGATGCGGGCCACAGCCCAGAACCCGGAAGGTGCGGCGCTCACCGGCATCGATATCGGCTTCGTGCATGCCTACACATTCGCCCTGTCCTGCGGGCTCGCCGCACTCGCGGGCGCGCTCGTCGGACCGACCGTCATGGTGTTTCCCACCGTTGGGAGCTGGGCCGTCCTGAAGGGCTTCATCGTGGTCGTCATGGGAGGCCTCGGCTCGGTGTCCGGCGCTCTCGTCGGCGGGCTGGCGCTC
>JBEKZK010000617.1:0-3794 GCA_049509935.1 Xanthobacteraceae bacterium
CGGCGGCCAGGGCCTCGCCCGTCCCGATCAGGCGCTGTTCGAGCACGTCGACGATGCCGAGCAGGCGCTGATCCGCGACGCCGAGGCGCGCGCCAGGGTGCACGGCATCCTGTTCGATGCCTCCGGCGCCACCGAGCCGGGAACCAGCCTCAGGCGCGCCGGCGATGTCCGCCCGTGGTCGCTGTGCACCCGGCCGTGGACCCTGATGTACGTCACCGCCCACGGCCGGGCGCTGCCGTGCTGCATCGCGCCGTTCTCGATGCGCGGCTATGATGCCTTCACGCTCGGCGACGCCACCCAGCAGACGCTGCGCGAGATCTGGAACGGCGATCAGTATCGCGACTTCCGCCGCGGCCTGCTCGGCGACGTGCCGCCGGCGGCGTGCGAGAGTTGCGGCCTGCGCTGGAGCCTGTGATGGCGGTCGCGCTGGTCATTCCGGTGATCGACGAGGGCGAGACGATTTTCGATGTGGTGCGCGCCGTCCCCGGCAACCTGGTCGGCGAGGTGATCGTGGTCGATGGCGGCAGCCGCGACCAGACCGTGGCGCGCGCCCGCGAGGCCGGCGCCCGCGTGCTGATCGAGCCGCGGTCCGGATACGGCGCCGCCTGCCACGCCGGCGCCCGCGCCGCGTCGCCGGACTGCTCGATCGTCGCCTTCATCGATGGCGACGGCAGCGACGACCCGGCCGAGCTTCCCCGCCTGGTCGAGCCGATCCTGTCGGACGCGGCGGATTTCGTCATCGGCTCGCGCGCCCGCGGCACCCGCGAAGCGGGCAGCATGGGGCGGCATCAGCTGCTGGCCGGACGCGTGGCGGGGATCGCCATGCGGACGCTCTATGGCGTGCGCTATACCGACATGTGTCCGCTGCGCGCGATCCGCCGCGACGCGCTGGAGAAGCTCGACATGCGCGAGCGCAGCTACGGCTGGAATCTCGAGATGCAGATGCGCGCGGCGCGGGCCGGGCTGCGCGTGCTCGAAGTTCCGGTGCGCCATCGCAACCGGGCCGGAGGCGCCTCCAAGGTGGCCGGCAGCCTGCGCGGTACGGTGCGCGCGAGCTGGCAGCTGGCGACCACGTTCGTGAGGATCGCGACGCAAATGCGGTAGGGTGGCGTCCGTGCCCGAGCTCGTTGCGGCGAACGGCTCGCCGCACGCGGCCGTCGGCGGCGGGGACATCGATCCCTCGAGCAACGCCACCGGCGGCCCAGGAGGGACCGATTGTGTCGACAGCCATCCTTTCAGGCATCCGGGCCTGCGTGTTCGACGCCTACGGTACGTTGTTCGACTTCTCCTCGGCGGCCAAGCGTTGCCGCGACGTGCTCGGCGACGACGTCGACCGGCTGACCGCGCTGTGGCGCGACAAGCAGCTGCAATACGCCTGGCTGCGTTCGCTGCAGGGCCGGCACGCCGACTTCTGGCAGGTCACCGGCGATGCGCTCGACTACACGCTCGCGACATTGCGGCTGGGCGAGCCCGCATTGCGCGACCGGCTGATGAACCTCTATCTGACCCTCGAGCCGTTTCCCGAGGTGCCGGCGGTGCTGGCGCGTCTGCGGCAGGCGGGCTTGCGCATCGCGATCCTGTCCAACGGTTCGCCGCGCATGCTCGACGCCGTGGTGCAGAGCGCGCGGCTCGGCCCCCTGCTCGACCATGTGCTGTCGGTCGAGGAGGTCGGCGTCTACAAGACCCACCCGAAGGTCTATCAGCTGGCCGTCGACCGCCTCGGCCTCACCGCCGCGCAGATCTCGTTCCAATCGTCGAATGCCTGGGATGCCTATGCGGCCTCGGCTTTCGGCATGCGGGTGGTGTGGTGCAACCGCTACGGCCAGCAGCCCGAGCGGCTTCCCGGAGAGCCCGACCGCGTGGTCGGAAGCCTCGCCGAGTTGCTGGCCGTGCTCGACATCGATTGACAAATGACGACGCCCGGACCGCAGGGTCGCGATCCGGGCGTCTCGAGGTTGGGGACAGGCGGGGAGCCCGTCCCCGGGGCGCTGCGCCGCGGGGGGAGATGCCGGGGAAGCATCCGGCGAGGCGCCCCAATCGGTCAGGCGTTCCCCAGCGGGACAGCGACGAACTTCGTCGCGTCACCCGACTTGACCCGCATCAGGACCGAGTGCTTGCCCTGGGTGACCACTTCCTGCAGGGCGCTGCGCACCTCGGCCGGCGTCGATACGGTCTTGCCGCCGACATCGAGGATGACGTCGCCGGTCCGCAGGCCGCGCTCGGCCGCCGCACCGGAGGGCTCGACGTCGGTGACCACGACACCCTGGCCGCCCGCGCCGGCGACGCTGCCGGCCGGAGCGAGCGTCAGGCCGAGGTGCGGAACCGTGGTTCCGGAACGTTCGTCGGCATTGGCCCGTGCCTCCTGCTGCTGCTTCGGCAGCTCGCCGAGCGTGAGCGAGACGGTCTTCTGCTCGCCCTTGTGCAGGACCGAGAGGCTCACCGAAGCACCCGGCGCCATGGCGCCGATCCGCCGGGCGAGATCGCGCGCGTCCTTGATCTCCTGGCCGTTGACGGCGGTGATCACGTCCCCGGCGGCGATGCCGGCCTTGGCGGCGGGGCCACCGCCCTGCGGCTCGGCGACCAGCGCGCCTTCGGCCTTCTTCATGCCGAGGCTGTCGGCGATGTCGGGCGTGACCGGCTGGATCTGCACGCCGATCCAGCCGCGGGTGACGACGCCCTTGTCCTTCAGCTCGGCCACCACGGTCTTCACCGTGTCCGCAGGAATCGCGAACGCGATGCCGACCGAGCCGCCCGACGGCGAGAAGATCGCGGTGTTGACGCCGATCACGTTGCCGTTGACGTCGAAGGTCGGACCACCGGAATTGCCCTTGTTCACCGGGGCGTCGATCTGCAGGAAGTCGTCGTAGGGCCCGGCGCCGATGTCGCGACCGCGCGCCGACACGATGCCGGCCGTGACGGTCCCGCCGAGGCCGAACGGATTGCCGACCGCCACCACCCAGTCGCCGATGCGCGGGTTGCCGTCGGCGAACTTGACGAAGGGAAAGTCGCTGCGGCCATCGACCTTGATCAGCGCCAGATCGGTCTTCGGATCGGTGCCGATCACCTTGGCGGTGTAGATCTTCGAATCATTGGTCGTGACCTGGACGGAGCTGGCATGATCGACCACATGATTGTTGGTCACCGCATAGCCGTCCGCCGAGATGAAGAAGCCCGAGCCCTCGCCGGTGATCATCTGGCGGCCGTGCGGCGCGTCGGACCCATCGGGCATGTCGGGCGCCCCGAACTGGCGGAAGAAGCGGTCGAACGGCGCGCCGTGCCGGCCTTCCTCGTTCCGGGTCAGATGCTGGCTCGCGTCCTGGTCGATCTTGACCCGCACCGAGATGACGGCGGGCGTCACCTTCTCGACGATGTCGGCGAAGCCGACCGGCTTCTCGCCCGCCACCGCCGCATAGGCCGGCGTGACGATCGCCTGCGGGGCGTGCTGCAGGTAGCTTCCCGGCCCGGCCGCCAGGACCGTGATGCCGAGTGCCGCAGCCGAGCTCATCAGCGTCAGGCGGCGCCACGAAAGGGTCTTGTGCGCCGGGGCGCGGTCGTTGTCGTCGGTCATGTGGTTCATCTCCATCGCGTGATCGGGTGCGCCCGGCAGGCGCCGCTGGACCCGAATGTCGTGGGTCTCAATTGGACATCCCGCGTTACGGCGTCCTGTCGCCGGGATTAAAAGACCGTAAGGCGGCTGTGGTTGCGGCGATTCACCGGCATTACAGGCGGCGAGTGGCGCCGGGTGAGAAGATTTGTCGCAGCCATGCCGCGGGTCGGCCGCGCCGCAGTCGCGG
>JBEKZK010000618.1:0-3785 GCA_049509935.1 Xanthobacteraceae bacterium
GGCTGCTGCCACGGCTCGATCGGACCGATGAGCACTGCCATCGGCCCTGAGTAGTTTCCGACCCTGCCTTTGCCGGCAATCCGCCGGGTATGATAGAAATATCGGGCAATCGGCACGAACGGCTGGTCCTCGCTGGACTTCCGAATGCTGATGGAACCGGGGGACAATTCATGGGTTCTGTCGCCTCGGCAGGCACGGTCGCGTCGGTTCGGGGCGCCGTCGTCGATGTCACCTTCGCTGGCGCGGACGTGCTGCCGCCGATCAACACCGCGCTCGTCGTCGAGTGGGACCGGCCCGAGTCGCTGGTGCTGGAAGTGCACAGCCACGTCGACCCCGTAACCGTGCGCGGTATCGCGCTCCAGGCGACGGCCGGCCTCGCCCGCAGCACGCCGGTGCGCCCGACCGGCGCCCCGATCTCGATACCGGTCGGCGACGCGGTGCTGGGCCGCCTCCTCGACGTGGTCGGCACGGTGCGCGACCGCGGGCCGGCGCTGCCGGCCGACACCCCGCGACGCGGCATCCACAATCCGCCGCCGGCGCTCGAGGACGAGACCTCGACCACCGCGATGTTCGAGACCGGCATCAAGGTGATCGACCTTCTGGCGCCGCTCGCCCAGGGCGGCAAGGCCGCGATGTTCGGCGGCGCCGGCGTCGGCAAGACCGTGCTGGTAATGGAGCTGATCCACGCCATGGTGGAAAAATACCAGGGAATCTCGGTCTTCGCCGGCGTCGGCGAGCGCTCGCGCGAAGGCCACGAGCTGCTGACCGACATGCAGGGGTCGGGCGTGCTGGCGCGCACGGTGCTGGTCTACGGGCAGATGAACGAGCCTCCCGGCGCGCGCTGGCGGGTGCCGCTGACGGCGCTGACGATCGCCGAGCATTTCCGCGACCAGAAGCATCAGAACGTGCTCCTGCTGATGGACAACGTCTTCCGCTTCGTCCAGGCGGGGAGCGAGCTGTCGAGCCTGCTGGGACGGCTGCCGTCGCGCGTCGGCTACCAGCCGACGCTGGCGACCGAGGTGGCCTCGCTGCAGGAGCGCATCGCCTCTGTCGCCGGCGCGGCGGTCACCGCCATCCAGGCCGTCTACGTTCCGGCCGACGACTTCACCGATCCCGCCGTGACGGCGATCTCGAGCCACATGGACAGCATCATCATGCTGTCGCGCACGCTCGCGGCCGAGGGGTTCTACCCGGCCATCGATCCGCTCGCCTCGTCGTCCGTGCTGCTCGATCCCCTGGTGGTCGGCGCGGAGCACTATCGTCTCGCCGAGCGTGCCCGCGAGGCGATCGCCCGGTTCAAGGACCTCCAGGACATCATCGCCCTCCTCGGGGTTGAGGAGCTCGGCGCCGGCGACCGGCTGGTCGTCAAGCGGGCGCGCCGGCTGCAGCGTTTCCTCAGCCAGCCCTTCGTGGTGACGGAGGCCTTCACCGGCACGCCGGGCCGCAGCGTCAGCCGCGCCGATACCCTTGCGGGCTGCCGCGCCATCCTCGACGGGGAGACCGACGACTGGGCGGAAAGCTCGCTCTACATGGTCGGAACTCTGGAGGAGGCGAGGCAGAAGGAGGCCGCGGCCGCCAAGTCGGAGCAACGCTCATGAGGCTGCGCATCATCACGCCGCTCGCGGTGGTCGTCGACGAGGACGGGGTGCTGGCGCTGCGCGCGGAGGACGCCAGCGGCAGCTTCGGGATCCTCACTGGGCATGCGGACTTCCTGACCAGCCTCGCGATCTCGGTGGTGAGCTGGGCGGGGAGCGATGGAAAACGGCACTACTGTGCGGTGCGCCACGGCGTGCTGTCGGTCACCGCCGGGCGGGACATCGCCATCGCGACACGCGAGGCGGTCGCCGGCGACGATCTCGCGACCCTGGACCAGACGGTCGTCGGCCGCTTTCGCTCCGATGTCGAGTCCGAGCGGACGGAACATTTCGAGAGCGCCCGCCTGCAGCTGAGCGCGATCCGCCAGATCGTCAACCACCTGCAGCCGGGCGGGCGCAGCGGTACCGGGGGCGTCGCATGAGCGAGCCGGAGAACGATGCGGCCGAGCGGGACCCTTTGGTGCAGGAGGTCCGGCTGCGCAAGACGCGCTACCAGCGCTGGCAGCGCGATGGCGACCCTTCGGTGGCGCGTCGTCTCGCCCAGATCGGCGTGCTCGGCTGGATCATCGTCGTGCCCATCCTGATCGGGGTGTTCGCCGGCCGCTGGCTCGACGAGAAATTCGACTCCGGGCTGTTCTGGACGGCGCCTCTGCTGATGCTGGGAACGGTGCTCGGCTGCTGGTCGGCGTGGCGATGGATGCAGAGCGCATGAGCTTCACGCCATTCCATGGCCTGCCGGCCACGCTCCTCGGCCTCGGCGCGGATCTCGCCGTCGGGATCGCTCTCGGCGTGCTCTACTTTCGCGCTCTGTGGTGGAACACCCGCCGGTTCGTCCAGGGTGATCGCGCCATCATCAACGTCGCGTTGATGATCGGCCGCATCATGGTTCTCGGTTGCGTGCTGGTCCTGGCGAGCCTGGAGGGCGCGCTGCCGCTGCTGGTAATGTCGCTCGGCATCCTCATCGGCCGTTCCGCGGTCATGCGCCAAGTCCGGGGACCCGCACTATGACGTCGCCGCTGCAAAGCGTCGCACTGTTCCATCTGGGCCCGGTGCCGATCACCGCGGCGGTGATCGGCACCTGGGCGATCATGGCGGTGCTGGTCGCGGGCGGCATGCTGGTCGGCCGCCGGCTGTCGCTCGTCCCGTCGGCGACCCAGGCCGCCTTCGAGCTGATCGTCGACACGGTGGACAGCCAGATCCGCGACACCATGCGGGTCGAGCCTGCGCCCTACCGCGCCTTCATCGGCACGCTGTTCGTCTTCATCTTCGTCGCCAACTGGTCCGCGCTCATCCCCGGCGTCGAGCCGCCGACCGCCCATCTGGAGACCGACGCGGCACTGGCGCTGCTGGTGTTTCTCGCGGTGATCTGGTTCGGCATTCGCGCCGGCGGGCTGCGCGGCTATCTCGCCACCTTCGCTTCGCCCAGCCCGATCATGATCCCGCTCAATTTCGTCGAGAGCCTCACCCGCACCTTCTCGATGTTGGTCCGCCTGTTCGGCAATGTGATGAGCGGCGTGTTCATGATCGGCATCGTGCTGTCGCTGGCGGGCCTTCTGGTGCCGATCCCGCTGATGGCGCTCGATCTGCTGACCGGGGCGGTGCAGGCGTACATCTTCGCGATCCTGGCGATGGTCTTCATCGCCGGCGCGGTCGGCGATGCGAAGCCCAAAACCTCCAGCAACAGGACGGCCCCATGAACTGGTTAGCCCTTGCCAGCATCGTATCGGCCGCCATGGCGGTGTCGTTCGGCGCGATCGGGCCGGCGCTTGGCGAAGGACGCGCGGTGGCGGCGGCCATGGACGCGATCGCCCGTCAGCCGGAGGCCGCGAACACCATCTCGCGCACGCTGTTCGTCGGTCTCGCCATGATCGAGACCATGGCGATCTATTGTCTGGTGATCGCGCTGCTTCTGCTGTTCGCCAACCCGCTGCTGAAATGATGCCATGACCATCGACTGGTGGACGCTCGGGATCCAGACCGTTAACGTCGTCATCCTGGTCTGGCTGCTCGAGCGCTACTTCTGGCGTCCGGTCGCCGCCATGATCGAGCAGCGCCGCGCGACGGCGCAGCGCACTCTTGCCGACGCCGAGGCGGCACGCGGCGCTGCAGCCGCCGCGCTCGGCGAGATCGAGCGGACGCGCGTCGGCTTCGCCGTCGAGCGCGAAGCGATCCTGGCGGCTGCCCGCGAGG
>JBEKZK010000619.1:0-3781 GCA_049509935.1 Xanthobacteraceae bacterium
CGGCCGGGCGGACGAAAGCATCGCGGTGACTACGCTCGAAGCCGCCGATCCGTCGCAGGCCGACATGGCAACGCTGGTGATCGTCGGCTCGGCAGAGACACGCCTGATCCGCCGCGACGACGGGCGCGCGCCTCTCGTCTACACGCCGCGTTCGGCCGAGAGGGCCAACGCATGATCGAGCCAGGCGACCGCGGCCTCGATCGTCTCGACGCCCGCCACCTGCGGCAAAGGCGGCCGGCGCAGCAGGATGACCGGAAGGCCGAGGGCGCGCGCCGCCGCGATCTTGCCCACGGTCGCTGCGCCGCCGCTGTTCTTCGCCACTACGGCCTCGATGCGCTCGGCTTCCAGCAGATCGCGCTCTGCCTGCTCGGCGAACGGCCCGCGCCCGAGCACATATTTGGCGCGCGGCACCGCGAGCGGAGGATCGACCGGATCGACGCTGCGGATCAGATAGTGGTGCTGCGGGGCGGTGGCGAACGGCGCCAGCTCCTGGCGTCCGAGCGCGATGAAGACGCGCCGCGGCGCCGGACCGAGCGCGCGCACGGCGTCCATCGCATCCGCGACCTCGGTCCAGCGATCGCCCGCGACCGGCTGCCAGGCCGGCCGCCGCAACGCCAGCAGCGCCACGCCGGCCGCCGTGGCGGCCGCTGCGGCGTTGGCGGACATCACGGCCGCATACGGATGGGTGGCGTCGACCAGACAGTCGATCTCATGCTCGCGCAGGTATGCGGCAAGCCCGTCCGTTCCGCCGAACCCGCCGATCCTCACCGGCACCGGCTGGCGCCTGGGCGCTGCGGTGCGTCCGGCAAGCGACAGCGTCACCGACCATTGCGGACGCCCGGCCAATCGCTCGGCCAGCTCGCGTGCCTCGGTCGTGCCGCCGAGAATGAGGACTTTCTGCATGCCGGTCGCTGATCCGCTCCGCCCCGACACTGCCGCAGCGCGCCGCTGGCTGTCCATCGTGGGCATCGGCGAGGACGGCGCCGATGGGCTGTCCCCGGTGGCGTGCGGGCTGATCGCGGCCGCCGATATCGTATTCGGCGGCAGGCGCCACCTGGCGCTCGCCGCACGGCTCGTGCGCGGCGCCGCGCGCCCATGGCCGAGCCCGTTCGCGGGCGCGGTCGACGAGGTGCTGGCCCATCGCGGCCGCCAGGTCTGCGTGCTCGCGTCGGGCGATCCGTTCGTTTACGGCGTCGGCGCGGTGCTGGCGCGTCACGTGGCGCCGGAGGAGACCGTGGTGCTGCCGGCGCCCTCCGCGTTCAACCTCGCGGCGGCCCGATTGGGCTGGGCGCTGCCGGAGACCGCGCTGGTGTCGCTGCATGCCCGCGATCTCGATCTGATCCGTCCGCACCTGCAGCCGGGCGCCCATGTGCTGGCGTTGACCTCGGACCAGGAGGGACCGGCGGCGCTGGCGCGGCTGCTAGCCGGCAGCGGCTTTGGCGAGTCCCGGGTGACGGTGCTGGAAGCCCTGGGCGGGCCGCGCGAGCGGGTCCGCGCGGCGGCGGCAAGGAGCTTCGATCTCGGCGCCGTCGATCCGCTCAACGTCGTGGCGATCGAGGTCGCCGCCGCGTCCGACGCCCGGGTGCTCGCCCGCGCGCCGGGTCTTCCGGACCGGCTGTTCGAGCACGACGGTCAGCTCACCAAGCGCGAGATCCGCGCCGTGACGCTGTCGGCGCTGGCGCCGCGCCGCGGCGAGCTGCTGTGGGACGTCGGCGCCGGCGCCGGGTCGGTCGCGATCGAGTGGATGCTGGCCGATCCGTCGATGCGGGCGATCGCCATCGAGGCGCGGTCCGATCGCGCGGCGCGCGTCCGGCGCAATGCGGCAGCGTTCGGCGTGCCGGGACTTTTGGTGATCGACGGCGCGGCGCCGGCCGTCCTGGCGGGGGAATTGCCTCGTCCGGACGCAATCTTCGTCGGCGGCGGCGCCGGCGATCCCGGCGTGCTCGACGCGGCAATCGCAGCGCTTGCGCCAGGGGGACGCCTCGTCGTCAATGCGGTGTCGCTGGAAACCGAGGCCTTGCTGATCGGCCGCCGCAAGGCGCTCGGCGGCGAGCTGGTGCGCCTGTCGGTCGAGCGCGCCGAGGCGGTCGGCACCATGACGGGCTGGCGTCCGGCGCTGCCGGTCACCCAATGGACATGGATCAGATGATCGTCGCCGGCGTCGGATGTCGCAGAGGGGCCTCGGCCGATGAGGTGCGCGCCGCGATCGCGGCGGCGCTCGATCGCGCCGGGCTTGCCGACCACGCGCTCGACCTCGTGGCCACGGCGGCCAGCAAGGGCGGCGAGCCCGGCATCTCGGCGGCCGCGCGGTTGCTCGGCGTGCCGCTCGTGCTGGTGCCGCAGCGCGATCTCGAGGCGCAGGCGCCGCGCACCGCGACGCGGTCCGAGCGGGTGGTCGCCCTGATGGGCTTTCCGTCGGTCGCCGAGGCCGCGGCGCTCGCGGTCGGCGGCCCGGCGTCGCGCCTGCTCGCGGCGAAGACCTCGGTCGGTCCTGCGACCTGCGCGCTCGCCACCACGGTCGGCGCGCCATGACGGTGCATTTCATCGGCGCCGGTCCGGGCGCGGCCGATCTCATCACGGTGCGCGGGCGCGATCTGCTGGCGCGCTGTCATGTCTGCCTCTATGCGGGCTCCATCGTTCCCCCGGACATGCTCGGCTATTGCCGGCCCGGTGCGCGGCTGGTCGACACCGCTCCGCTCAGCCTCGACGAGATCGAGGCCGAGTGCGTGCTCGCCCATGCCTCCGGGGTCGACGTGGCGCGGCTGCATTCCGGCGATCTGTCGGTGTTCAGCGCCGTCGCCGAGCAGATCCGCCGCCTCACGCGCCATGACATTCCCTATACGCTGACCCCGGGCGTGCCGGCGTTTGCTGCCGCTGCCGCCGTTCTCGGCTGCGAGCTCACGGTGCCGGAGCTGACCCAGAGCGTGGTGCTCACCCGGGTCCCCGGACGCGCGTCACAAATGCCCGAGAGCGAGCGGCTGGCGACGTTCGCGGCGACCGGCGCCACCCTCGCCATCCACCTGGCGATCCAGTCGATCGACGCGATCGTCGCCGAGCTGATCCCGCACTACGGGGCCGACTGCCCGGCCGCCGTCGTGGCGCGCGCCACCTGGCCGGACCAGCGCGCCCTGCGCGGCACGCTCGGCGACATCGCCGCCAAGGTCGCGGCAGAGACGATCGAGCGCACCGCCGTCATCCTGGTCGGTCGCGCGCTCGCGGCGGAGGGGTTCCGCGACAGCGCACTCTATGACGCGACCTATCAGCGTCGATTTCGCGGAAGGGACTGATCGTGAACCGGCGCCAGCGGCGCGCGGCCGACCAGCCGGCCATCGCGATCGAACACCAGGATTTCCAGCGCCATGCCGGTGCCGGGGACGACGCGTGCGGCGGTGTCCCAGGCGGCTTGCGCCACGCGGTCGCCGAGCGCGATGCCGGCATCGGCGGCGTGCGCAAACGCTTCCGCCGCCGTGTTCGACGAGGCGATGCGCTGCGCCAGGTCCTCGCCGCCGCCGGCGCTGCGCGCCACATCCGCCAGGCCCGCGAGGTCGACGGCACCGCGCCGCGAGTGCAGATCAAGCAGGCCCTGCGCCAGCTTGGTCATCTTGGCGACGCCGCCCGCAATGGTGACGCGGGCGACCGGCTTGCCACGCAGATACTTCAGCATGCCGCCGACGAAATCGCCCATGTCGATCAGGGCGGTCTCCGGCAGCCCGTGGAGTTTTTGCACCGCGGCCTCCGAGGTCGCGCCGGTCGCGCCGGCGATGTGCTCCAGGCCGATCGC
>JBEKZK010000062.1:0-11749 GCA_049509935.1 Xanthobacteraceae bacterium
CACTCGCCGAAATCGCCATGGTGGAGGCGTTCTTGTTGCCGAGCATGCCGAGCACGCCGCCCATGAACACCGAATTCAAGCTCGCGGTCGCCGACACATTCACGGTCGCCGGCACCGTCGCATTGTAGGTCGAGGTGACGCTGATGTTGGTCACCCCCGGCCGGGTGAACAGGGCCGTAAAGGTCGATTGCGCCGCGCTGGTGAGCTGTGCCTGTTGAAAGCCCGGCACCGCGGTGTTCTTCGACAGCATGAGGGCCGTGGCATCGAGCGCCGCCTGCATGTCGGTCCTGGCCGAGCCCGCCCGGCTGTAGTCGACCGCAGCGCCGGTGATGCCGATCAGCGGGATGAGCGACAGCGCGAACACGATGGCCACATTGCCGCTCTGCGCGGAACGATATGCCGAGAGCCGCCCGGCGATCCGATCGAGCAGCAACAACATGGCCATGCCCCCTGACAGACGACGGTCGATGCAATGGACCACCGTGGGCGCGGGGGCATGAAAGCCGGGTAAAGGAATTCGCTGAACGGAGAGTCGATTTCCGCGTTACAATTTGTCGACAATCACATGGATATTTGATTGAAATACGACGGCATTCACCGACGAGGCCGTCTCACCCGGCGCGAACCGTCAGCAGAAACTTGTCCACCTCGGACCTGAGCCGGCTGCCTTCGCCCGACAGCGCCCGCGCCGATGCCAGAACCTGGCGCGACGACGATCCGGTCTCTCCGGCGCCCTTGTTGACCTCGACGATGTTGGCGGCAACCTGCGTGGTGCCGGACGCGGCCTGCTGAACATTGCGGGCGATCTCCTCGGTGGCGGCGCCCTGCTGGCCCACGGATGAGGCGATCGCTGTGGCGATGTCCGAGATGCGAGCGATCGTCGTGCCGATGTCCTTGATGGCGCCGACCGAGGCTTGGGTCGCAGTCTGCATGCCGGCGATCTGGGTGCTGATCTCGTCGGTCGCCTTGGCGGTCTGCGCGGCAAGGGCCTTGACCTCCTGGGCAACCACCGCGAAGCCGCGGCCGGCCTCGCCGGCACGCGCCGCCTCGATCGTGGCGTTGAGCGCCAGCAGGTTGGTCTGCTCGGCGATCGCGGTGATCAGCTTCACCACCTCGCCGATGCGGCTTGCGGCCTGCGACAGCTCGTTGATCCGCGCGTCGGTCTGTTGCGCCTGGCTGACCGCGTCGTTGGCGATCCGGCTCGACTCGCCGACCTGCCGGCTGATCTCGCTGACCGAGCTGGTGAGCTCCTCGGTCGCCGAGGCGACCGCCTGGACGTTGGCGGCGGCCTCTTCCGACGCGCCGGCGACCACGGTCGACAGCTCCTGGGTCGTTGCCGCCGTTTGCGTCAGCGTCGTCGCGGCGGCTTCGAGCTCGGTCGATGCCGACGACACGCTGTTGACGATGTTTCCGACCGCGGCCTCGAAGCTGGCGGCCAGCCGGTGCATCTCGGCCTTGCGCGCATCGACGGTACGTCGCTCGGTCTCGGCCTGCGCGGATTCCAGGCGAACGCGCTCCAAAGCGTTCTGCCGGAACACCTCGACCGCGCTCGCCATGGCGCCGATCTCGTCGCTGCTGTCGCGCGACGGGATCTCCACCGTGGTGTCACCGCCGGCGAGCTTCTCCATCGCGCCGGTCATGGCTGACACCGGCCGGATGATGCTGCGGGCGACGAGGAACGCGATCAGCCCGCCGATCAGCAGGGCGAGCCCGGCCACGATCTCGTGGGTCGAGATGCTGGCCGCGATGGTCTCCTCGGTCTGCTTCCTCACCGCATCGGATTCGCTCCGCAGCGATGCCACGGCGGCGTCGGCGGCGGCGCTCATGTCGATGATCTGCGGCCGCATTTCCTTCTCGTACAGGTTGCTGATCTTGATGATGTTGGCCGCCGCCGACTGGAAGCTCACAATGTAGGCCGCCAACGCCGCCTTGACCGGCGTGATCGCGGCCCCGACGACACCGGGAAGCTCCATTTTCTCCAATGCGGAGATCGCCGCCGACGCCTTGTCGGCATTGGTAGCGAACGTCGCCGTGCCCTTCGGATCGGCGGTGGCGAGGAAGCGCCAATTGGCGATCCGCACCAGCAGAACCGCCGATTCGATCCCGTTGACGGAGCCGGCGTAGGGCTGGCTCGTCCCGGTCCGGGTTGCCTCGGCATGCCCGGCTTCGACCAGCTTGCCGGTGGCCGCCGTCAGCTCGTCGCCCCCGGCAAACAGGTGTTGGCGGTCGACCTGGGCTTGCCTCGCCAGCGCGATCAGGGATTCACGCTTGCTCCGGAAGCTGGCAACGCCGGCCGCGATGCTGGTGTAGGTCCGGCTGCGGTCATCGCGTGCCGAGACCTTGAGGGCGCCGTCCAGAAGCCCGGCTGCGTCCTGCTCCGCCGCGGTGCCTTCCTTGATCGCCATGTCATCGACGACGGTGGTCATGCGCAGCGCGACGCGACGCATCATCTCCAGCTTTCCCCGCAGATCCACCAGCCGTGTCATGTTGTCGGCGAGCCTGTTCGTCGTGCCGGCCTGGCTGCCGACCGACGAGAGCTGCCACGCGCCGTAGCCGGCGAGCGCCAGCCCGAGCAGGACGAGCACGCCGAAGCCGCCGAACAGACGAGGCTTCAGGCCGAGGCGAAGGAGGTTCATCGGTGTGCCCTGCATTGGTGCCGACATCGTCGGCGCGAAGTTTCAGTCAAACATTCCGCACGCCGGAGGGTCACGCGATGTCTGCTGATCGCCGATCGATTGGACCGGAATGGCCGGCTGAAACGCAAAAACAATTCTTTGATTTTCACCCCAACGCCTTAATGCGATATAAACTGCCGGTCCGTGTGAACACGTAGGTCGATGACGGACGCGCGGACGGAGAGCTCATGGCAGGCACGCCGGCACCGACTCCCTACGGCTCCTGGAAATCGCCGATCACGTCGAGCCTGATCGTCGCGCAGGCGATCGGCCTTTCCGAGGTCCGGCTCGACGGGGGCGACGTCTGGTGGCTGGAGTTGCGGCCGCAGGAGAATGGCCGCTGCGTGGTGGTGCGCCGGACGCCCGACGGCGGCGCCGCCCGCGACGTCATTCCGCAGCCGTTCAGCGCCCGCACCCGCGTGCACGAATATGGCGGCGGCGCCTGGACGGTCGCCGGCGGAACCATCTATTTCTCCAACGATCAGGCGCGCCCCGGCGAGGCGCCCGACCGCCGCCTGTACCGGCAGGCCTCCTCCGGGACGCCGGTGCCGGTCACGCCGGACGGACCGTGGCGCTATGCGGATGGCGTGATCGACGCGCCGCGCCAGCGCTGGATCGGCGTGCGCGAGGACCACTCTGCGACGCCCTACCCGGATAATGCGATCGTCGCCGTCGATCTGAGACGGCCGGGATCCGATTCGAAGGTCGTTGCGGCCGGGCATGACTTCGTCTCCTCGCCGCGCCTGTCGGCGGACGGCCGCCGCCTCGCCTGGCTCGCCTGGGATCACCCCAACATGCCGTGGGTCGGCACCACGCTGTTCGTGACCGAGCTCGGCGACGATGGCATGCCGCGGGCAGCGCCGGCGGCGGTCGCCGGCGGTCCGGCCGAATCGATCTTTCAGCCCGAGTGGTCGCCGGACGGTTCGGCGCTGACCTTCGTGTCGGATCGCACCGGCTGGTGGAACCTGTATTCCTTCGATCCCGGCGCCGGGACAACCCGGCCGTTGGCGCCGATGGCGGCGGAGTTCGGCCAGCCCCAATGGGTGTTCGGCATGTCGACCTATGCGTTCGCCGGCCCCGACCGGATCGTTGCGGCCTACAGCGCGTCGGGGCTCGGCAGGCTCGCGGTGATCGCGCTTCGGTCCGGCCGGCTGACCGATCTCGACCTGCCGTTTTCCGCGTTCTCGTCGGTGCGCACGGACGGCGGCGACCGCGTGGTGTTCATCGCCGCGGCGCCCGACCGGCCGGCGAGCGTGGTGGAGCTCGACCTCGGCTCGGCTGCCCACAAGGTGCTCAAGCGCTCGACCGAGGTGGCCGACGATCCGGCCATCGCCAGATATTTCACCACGGTCGAGCCGGTGGAGTTTCCGACCGAGGGTGGCAAGACGGCGTTCGGCCTGTTCTATCCGCCGTTCAATCCCGACCATGCGGCGCCTCCCGGCGATGCGCCGCCGCTGGTGGTCAAATGCCACGGCGGACCGACCTCGGCGGCCTCGAGCGCGCTCAGTCTCGGCAACCAGTACTGGACCAGCCGCGGCATTGCGGTGCTCGACGTCAACTACGGGGGCAGCACCGGCTTCGGCCGCGAGTATCGCGGCCGGCTGCACCTCGCCTGGGGCATCGTCGACGTCGACGACAGCATCAACGGCGCAACGTTTCTGGCCCGCCAGGGCCGCGTCGACGGCGCGCGCGTCGTCATCACCGGCGGCAGCGCCGGCGGCTATACGGCGCTGATGGCGCTGACGTCGCGCACGTTCTTCGCCGGCGGCGGCAGCCACTATGGGGTGAGCGACCCGGCCGCGCTCGCCCGCGATACCCACAAGTTCGAGTCGCGCTATCTCGACTGGCTGATCGGCCCCTATCCGCAGGAAGAGGCGCGCTACCGCGAGCGCTCGCCGGTCGAGCATGCCGATCGCGTCACCAAGCCGATGATCTTCTTCCAGGGCGACGAGGACAAAATCGTCCCGCCCGATCAGACCGAGCGGATGGTCGAGGCGCTGCGCCGGCGCCAGGTTCCGGTCGGCTATCTGCTGTTCGCCGGCGAGCAGCACGGCTTCCGCCGGGCCGGCAACATCCAGCGCGCGCTCGACGCCGAGCTGTATTTCTACGCCTTCGAGGTGTTCGGGATCAGATTGACGTATTGAGACGGCGCAGCCATCTCGACGAGCCGCGGTCCGTGATCGCGATCACACCGCGGCGCTCGGGGCTGAACCGTGCGGCTCCGAGACGCGACGACTCTCCAGGTGCGCAATCGCCCACCACATGGAGGACGTCATGGTTTCGCAGGATTTCCGCCGGCAGCTCGAGGGCTACGGATTGACCACCGCCGAGATCGTCTATCGGCGCCCCGACCATCCCTGGCTGCTGCAGACCTACCTGTGGCAGGACTACGACCTGTTTCCGCGCTTCCCCACGCTCGAGCGCTTCCTCGCGTTCTGGAAGAGCAATCTCGACGGCGCCCTGCACTCGGTGCGGGTCGCCCATTCACGCCTGATCCAACCGGCGGAGATCCGCGCGATCGACGGCGTGTTCCGCCTGCATTGAACGGTGGCCGACAGCCGGCGGCGGCTCCGCCGACGCCTCGATCTCGCCGGGCTGCGGAACCAGGCCGGTTCGCATCGTCTCGTAGGCCCACCAGCGGCCGTCACGCGGCATGCCGATCCGGCGCAACGGCTCGGCCTCGGTGAAGATGAAGCGGCGCCGATAGGCGGCGGGGCTTTCGACGAGCAGAAACGGCTTGAAGCGCTCCGGCCCCAGGAACCACGGGCGCGACAGGAAGCGGGCCGGATCGTCGGTCCATGCCGGCGCCGGTCCGAGCCGCCAGCGCGTGCTGAGATGCTCGCCGATCGCCCCCATCGGCGCATCGAGCCGCGCCTCGGCATCAATCCGCCCTGGAATTGGCACCTCTTGGCCCGCACATCGGCCATCGCCGATTTGCGTGAGCCCGGGATCATCGGCGATGCGGGCGCGCCGCCCGACCGGATCGCGATCGGCATAGAAGTCGTCGAGGAACCCCGCCAGGCAATGGCGCAGCTTCTCACCCTTGGTCCTGACGAGTCGCTGGACCTCTGCCAGCGTGCCAGGCCGGGTCACGAGCATCGGCCGAGTGTCCATGGGAATCCAAAAGCGCATCGATCTTGGCGCTGACGCGCGGGCTCATCGTGGGCAGCGCGACACCGGGGACGTGAGGGTAGCACTCCTCGATGAGACCGACGAGCGCGCCGCGGGTGGAAATCCCGGTGACCTTCATCAAGGCGACCGCATCTTCGAGGTCGGATTGTACCTTGTCGACATCCTCGACGAGGCGGTTTGCGAGGATTTTCATGGCCAGCATGTAGGCGGGCGTCGGGAGCAACACCGTCAGACCGCACTGTCGCGCCTGAATCATTGACATCCGGCCCGCAATGTTCTTATTTCGTTCTCCAGCACATTCGGGGATGTGCGCCACAGGGGCGGTCGGGCGATGCCGCAAAAATCCGGAAGCGCCGACCTGCCGCTGCACGGCGGACACGTGCCGCGGTGGCTCGCGGACCGCATGAGCCGGCTCGGCGCCGTGGTGTGCGAGGCGATCGTCCACCACTATGGCCGCGACGAGTTGCTGCGCCGCCTCGCCCATCCGTTCTGGTTCCAGTCGTTCGGCGCCGTCATGGGCATGGACTGGCATTCGTCGGGCATCACCACGAGCGTCATCGGCGCGCTCAAGCGCGGCCTCGCGCCGCTGCAGCAGGAGCTCGGGATCCACGTTTGCGGCGGACGCGGCCGGCACTCGCGGAAAACCCCGGACGAGCTGATCGCCATCGGCGAGCGGGTCGGCTTCGATGGCCTTGCGCTCGCCGAGGCGAGCCGGCTGGTCGCCAAGGTCGACAGCGCGGCGGTGCAGGACGGCTTCGATCTCTATCTGCACGGCTTCATCGTCACCGACGACGGCCGCTGGGTCGTGGTCCAACAGGGAATGAACGGCGAGCGCCGGCAGGCCCGCCGCTACCACTGGCTGTCGGCGGGGCTGAACAGCTTCGTCGACGAGCCGCATGCGGCAATCGACGGGCCGGCGCAGGGCGAGATCGTCAACCTCACCGACCGGCGGGCGGAAGGCTCGCGCCGCGGCCAGCTCGACGTGCTGGCCTCCCTCGGCCCGGACGGCATCGTCCGGCAATTCGCCGCGCTGGACACCGGTGCGCCGGCAGGTCCGGGCGCTGCGCGGCCCGAGCCGGCGCAGCTGCGGCTGCCGCACCTCGTCATGCCGGCCCATCACGATGTCCGCGCCGGCGACGTCGTCGCGCGACGGCTGCACGCCAACCTGGCGGCCGCGGCGGATCGCGGACCGGCGGACTTTCCCGAGCTGCTGCTGGTGCCCGGCGTGGGAGCACGGACGGTGCGCGCCCTGGCGATGGTTGCCGAGGTGGTGCACGGCGCGCCGTATCGCTTCGGCGACCCCGCGCGGTTCTCCTTCGCGCACGGCGGCAAGGATCGGCACCCGTTCCCGGTGCCGCTCGGCGTCTACGACCACACGATCGAGGTACTCAAATCCGCGGTGCGCAGCGCAAGGCTCGGCAACGACGAAAAGCTCGGCGCGATGCGGCGGCTCGACGAGCAGGCCCGGCGGCTGGAGCGCCACGCCTCGGGCCCGTCGGTGGAACAGCTGATCGCCGAAGAACGGGGCCGCTCCCACGGCTTCGGCGGGCGCAGCGTCTTTGGATGGGAGCCGGCGCCGGCCGGCGGCATCGGTAAGGAACGGACGCCGGCCGTGCGCCGGCAAGCCTGAGGATGCCTGTTCAGACGAATCGGCTGCCGGCTCGCGGACCGAACGCCCGCCCAGCGCTCCACATGAGCAGGCCTCACGCGAGCGGCCCTCAAATACCTGCGTCCGTGGTGAGCAGGACGAGGCCGCGCATCTCGACCGGCGGGCGTCACGTTCCGATCACAATCTGTTACAGCCGGGCCGTTCATATTGCACTGCAGCATCAACTCTCTATATAGAGGGCTCAAATGATCACGCTCGTCGTCGTCGAAGACGGCCAAGCGAGGTTCAATGACATCCCGACCAGCGCTCAGGGCGACGTGTCCGGATGCCCAAACAGGAAACGCCCTGCAGGATGACTGACATGACCGACGCAATGGCAAACCGCACGTCCGCGAAGCCTTCCGGCTCCCCGAAGACCGACGTTCCCCAGGCTTTCCGCGAGATGGCCGAAAAGGGCACCGCACAAGCGCAACAGGCGTTCGAGAAGATGACCGCGAGCACCGCGCAGGCGACCGATCTGATCAAGACCAGCGTTTCGACGGCGCTCAAGGGTGCGCAGGACTACAACAACAAGGTCATCGAGCTGGCGCAGACCAATGCCACGGCCGCCTTCGAGTTCATCCACCATCTGTCGGCCGTGAAGACGCCTGCGGAGTTCATGGAGCTGACGACCGCCCATGCGCGCAAGCAGTTCGAGACGATGAGCGAGCAGGCCAAGGAGCTGGCAGCGCTCGCCCAGAAGGTCGCGGCAGCGACCTCGGAGCCTATCAAGGCGGGCGTCACCAAGGCGTTCGGCAACGCCGCGTGAATTGACGAACCTTGGCTTGAGGCCCGGGCATTCGCCCGGGCCTTTTTGCTGCCCGACGGCGGGCCGGGCAGAACTGCCGCAAATATCAAGTCTTGAAGGCGATCCACATCCCGACCAGCGCTCCGACTTCGCCGAAAGAGCGTTGGCGGGCACGACAGGATTCCGTCTCCCCACCCTCAGGGCGGCGGCCGATCCGGGGTTCCCGGAAAACCCGGCCGTGCCGGTACCACTGGCCGTTTCGTGCCGCAGGGCGCGAATGACAGGGTCGCGGAGCGATCCTCCTTGTCGAATGTCGCATCCCGGCGGCGAACCGAACGCAGCGTCCACCCGTCGTGGTCAAATTGATCTTGCATTACATTTGCGTAACATTTGGTGATCCGGATATCGTCCGGACCGCCGCTCATGGTATGAACAACCCGGGGCGCTTCATTGCCAACCGCAATGAGCCAATTTATGACCGTCATCGAGCATGATTTTCGCGATCGAAGTGCGACGTCGCGCGGCGAGCTGATGTGGCTGCGTCGAATCGTCGATGCGCTCGAGGCTGATATCGTCGCAGATCCGACGTCCGATCCCGATCTGCGGCTGCGGGCCATTGGCGAATTGAGGGTCGCGATGAGCCACGCGGAGGCCGAGCCGATGCCGGGCCGGCGCCGTACCGCGGGGCGCCGAAGCACCGCATAGGACGCGCGGCGAGCACCGTCAGCACCCCTGCGGATTGAGGTTCCACGCCACTTCAGTGGGCGCTCCGGGACGCCGGCGATGCCGCGGGAGCTGTCGGCGTCGATGCACTGGCTTCGCGTGAAGCCGCCCGGATGACGAGAACGACCCTTTCGTGGCGAGCAAACAGGCTGAGAAAATCGAGGATCTGTTTCCACGGGATGTATTTGCGATTGAGAAGCCGCATCCCGAGGCCCGCCTCATCGTCCCCGACGATCTCGGCACGCGCGTCGATCCACTGCCCCTTGACGTTCCCGCGCGCGTCGCACGGCGCGATCCTTGCGGCGCCGCTGTTGCGGATGCGTTTGGCCTTGCCGGAGTCCGCGGTCGTGTAGACGTAGATTTTCGCGTCGCCACTGGCAGCCGGGGTCGGCGCGAGCGCAAACCAGACGGGTGTCTGGACGGCCCTGCCGTTCCGCCGATAGGTCTCGAGGCTCAGATATTTTTCCGCCGCGAATGCGCCAAGCCCCGTTTCGGGATTCATGGCTGCCGATCCGCGCCGACCACCACCGCCTTGGTCTCGACCGATGGCGCATGACGTCCGAAGCATCCCGGGAGCCGCATGGAGGCGGCCGCCGTGCTCCGCCGCCGGACGGCGCTCACCCGACGACCTGCCTGATGGCGGCGCCGGCCTGCTCGATCGCGGTGTGCGCGTAGGGGATGGCGCCGCCCAGCGCGTAGAAGTAGTGGATCATGCCGTCATGGCAGGTGTAGCTCACCTCGACGCCGGACTGTTGCAGCCGGTCCGCATAGGCCTTGCCCTCGTCGCGCAACGGATCGCACGCCGCGGTGTGGATGTGCGCCGGCGGCAGCCCGCTGAGGTCGGCGGCGTGCAGCGGAGAAATGCGTGGATCGCGCAGATCGGCATCGGGATGATAGGTGTGCTCGCTGAACCAGCGAATGCCGTCGGCTTCCAGCAGGTAGCCTTCCGCGAAGGCGCGAAGCGACTCGGTATCGCGCACCCCGTCCGTCGCCGGGCAGAACAGCACCTGCAGGGCGATCTTCGGGCCGCCGGTCCGGCTCACCAGCTGGCTCACGACCGCGGCGAGATTGCCTCCCGCCGAATCCCCGGCGACCACGATGCGCTGCGGATCGATGCCGAGGCGCGCCGCCTCCCCCGCCACCCATCCGAGGGCGGTGATCGCATCCTCGACCGCCGCCGGAAACCTGTGCTCGGGCGCCAGACGGTAGCACACCGACACCAGACGGCATCCGCTGGCGTTGGCGAGCTGCCGGCACAGTCCGTCGTGGCTGTCGAGACAGCCGATCACGAAGCCGCCGCCATGGAAATAGACGATCCCGGGGAGCGGCCCGGCTGCGGCGCCCGCCGGCGTGTAGATGCGATAGGGCAGCGGCCCGGCCGGCCCGGGCAACTCGCCGTCCTCGATCCCGCCGGTCGGCACGTCCTGGAAGCCGGCGGCTCGGGCCAGCGCCCTGAGGCCGTGACGCGCATCGTCGGGCGTCACCTTTTGCAGATCGGGGCGGCCGGCCGCCCCGATCGCCGAGAGCAGGGCCTTGACGTGCGGATCAAGCACCGGGACCGGGGCCGTGTCCATCAGTTGTTCCTCCTTGCGCATGATCCGAAGAGGAAGGTCATGAGGGCCGTCTCCTGGTGCCGCCGACCAGACGTCTGGATCGGAGCAGCAAAAATTGCGGGAAAGGGCCGCGAGGTCAAGCCGAGGTATCGTCGGAGCGCGCGATTTCAATAGCTGTTTACGATACGGCGCGGGTCATGCAACGGGCGCCCACCATCTCCAATTGGGCACGAATTTTGTCGAAATCTCAGATGCATAGCGGCCTCACTGACGACACATTCCGTGCCCAACCTCGCCGCGGGTGGGGTCTTTGAACAACGAGGACCGGTCCAAACAGGACGGTGAAGCTCGAGTCTGTGGTGCGGTGTGTACGTGCGTGCCGGGCGGGCGCGCCGAGGGGGAAGCAATGGCGCAGCATCCGCGGCGGGCCACCTCGGGCGGGTGGAGGCCGACCAGGTTTCCGATGAAATTCGGAGACGGTCGATGAGTCCGTTGGATCGAGATCACGGTTGCGAGCCGCCCTCGGCTTACGTTCCGCTCGGCCAGCGCAAGGGGGCGTCGCCGCGACACCATCCTTCGCCCGTCGCCCGCAAGGGCCAGACCTCTGCGCACGATCGCGAGCACGCTGCCGTGCGCGACGATGTCCTGCCACGCGCGGAGCACCAGGCGGTTGTCGTCGGCTTCAAGCCCGACGTGGTGATCGACCGGTTTCGCGTGCCGAGATCGCTCGAGCCCACTATGCCACCCGATCCCTCGTCCAGGCCGCGACGACCCTCTACCTTCGGAATGGTGCTTCAGCTCAGTGGCGCGATCGCGGGCGCCACGGTCGTGGCATTGCTCGTGGTCGGCAGGCTGCCCGGCTGGCACGCCGCATCGCCCGACCGGCCTGGCGAGCAGGTCGCCGGCGCGACAGCAGTAGAGCCGGTCGCCGGCGAGGCGCCATCGGCACGGACGTCGCCGCAGCTCATCGTCGCGACGGCGGCGTCGGGCGCGGTCGGCGAGGCGATCCCGCTCGCCATTTCGCTCGTCGATGCCGACAACGCCGACACCATCGTCCTCAACGGGCTCCCGGCCGGATCGAATATCACGAGCGGTCGGCCGCTCGGAATCAGCGCATGGCGTCTGTCGGCGGTCGAGCTCGGCAGCGCCGCCATACGCCCTGCCCCGGGCTTCGCTGGTGGCGCCGACCTCACGGTGGAGCTGCGCCGCGGCAGCCGGACCATGGATCGCCGGGCGCTGCACGTCGACTGGACCCGTTCGCCGAGGTCGG
>JBEKZK010000620.1:0-3777 GCA_049509935.1 Xanthobacteraceae bacterium
ATTCGGTCCGCTCATCGGTCGATCATCCCGCAGGCTTCCTGCCCGAGGTCGCGGAGCACGCGGCCGAGCCACAGGTCGCCGCCGAGCCCCGGCATCCGACGCTCGCGGCACAACGTCTTGAAGTGCTGGTATTCGCGCGCCCAGGTCGGATCCTCCTGCACCAGCGTCCGCCGGTCCTCGGGCGGACGACCGCTCGGCAGCACGCGCGCATAGTGGGTAAACTCGGACTGGCCCCACTTGCACAGCGAGCCGATGTGGGCGCTGCCGTTTTCGGCGTACACGTCGGCGGTGAAGTGGTTGCGCCAGCTCACCAGCGTCACTTCGAGCTCGAGGCGCGGCGAGCCGCGGCGCGACGCAAACACCACGTGATCCGGGGCGCGGTTCTCGAAGCAGTCGGCCGACACGACGGCGAAGTCCTCGCCGAGGTCGCCGAACCAGAACCGCGCCGTGTCCAGCAGGTGCGAGCCGAGATCCCCGAGCACGCCGCTTCCCTTGTCGCGCCATGGCGACTCGCGAACCTGGCGCGCCGTCCCGTTGCCATAGAACATGCGGCAACGATAGATGCGCCCGAGCTCGCCGGAGGCGATCAGGTCGCGCATGCGCACGACGTGCGGCTCGAAACGGTGGTTGTACGCCACCTGGCAGACCGCGCGGTTGACGCGCGCCAGCTTCTCCAGCCGAAGCAGCGTCCCGTCGTCGCCGATCAGCGGTTTCTCGACGAGCACGTGCTTGCCGTGCGCCAGCAGATATTCGAGGATCCCCACCTTCTGATCGTCCGGGACGCAGACCAGCGCGGCGTCGAAACGGTCGAGAGCAACTGCGCCGAGATCACGACATTGCGCGTCCCGATTGACCGGATCCACCGCGGCGACGAAATCGGCCCCGGCGAACCGCCGCCGCTTGTTGCCCTGCACGCCGAGACCGACCACGATCACGCGCATGGACGGCTAGCCGAATGTCGCTTCGCGCTCGATGGCGTCGATCTTGTGATGGATGTCCTCGGTTCCGACCGGGACATTTCCGTCGCGCTCGCACTCGCTGGCGGCCGCCAGATTTCCGATGATCGTCGCGATGACGTCGGAGCCGGTCGCCAGCATGCACAGCGTCGCGTAGGCGAGCAGGGCGTCGCCGGCGCCGACGCCGTCGACCAGGCGATCCACGAAGCTTTCGACGACGAAGAACGAATCCAGCGCCTGATGATCGCTGTTACGGCAGGTCAGCACACCCTTGTCGCCGAGCTTGAGGATCAGCATCTTGCATCGGGCCGTGTCGTAGAGCGATGCGGCGAGCGGCCGAATGCCGGAGTCCTGGTCGCCGAGCGCGAAGCGGGCCTCGCGCTCGTTCGGCGTGATCAGATCGAAGTCCTTGAAGTCGGCGATGTTGCCCCAGCGGCTCGCGACCTGGCTGTCGGCGACCTTGTAGCGCCCGGCCGGGATCGACGCGACCAGGGAGGGGATCGTACGCCGATTGAAGATGCCGTGGCGGAAATCGCTGAACACCACGGCGTCGGAGCGCTGGGTGCTGGTCGCCTCGGCGAGCTGCCGCAGAATGGTGTCGGAGATCGAGCGATTGTCCAGCGTGTCGACCTTGAGCAGACGATAGCCGCCGGCGATGATCGCGTTCTTCTGCGTGGTCGGGCGCGTCTTGTCGATCACCGGCATGCTGTCGATCCCTGATCGGGCGAGCTCCTCGAGCACGAAGTCGCGCAATCCGTCGTCGCCGAGCACGGTGGAAAACACCACATCGGCTCCCGCGGCGCGCAGGTGCTCGGCGACGATGCCGGCGCCGCCGACATAGTCCACGCGCTTCTCGAACAGCACGCTCACCGTCGGCGTCTTGGTCTGCCCGCCGATCGTGCTGGTGTGCGTGAGGCTGTCGACGATGGTGTCGCCCACGACATGGACCCGGCGGCCCCGCAGCTGGTCCACGGCAAATCGCAGCGCGTCGAAGGTCACGCCGGTGCTCTCCATCAGGGTCACCAGCTTGTCGATCCTGAGATTGGGCGGCGCCGCCTCGATGAGCTCGCTCGAGGAAAACACGAAGTCGCCGGGCGTGAAGATGATCTCGCCGCCGTAGGATTGCAGCAGCGCAAGCTCTTCCTGGGTCTTCGGCGGCAACCCGCCCGAATGGTATTCGTAGCCCTTGGCGAAGAAATCCGGCTGGATCAGCGCCAGATTCTCCAGTGGAGTCGGCTCGGTATCGATGACCACGTAGTCGACGATCTCGTAGGCCGCGAGGTTCACGGCGCGCAGCTCCTGCGGGACATGCGGCCGGTAGTGGCCCTTGGCGATGTGCATGTCCGCCGTGAGGCTGGCGATCAGCACGTCGGCCTTGCTCTTGGCGTAGAGCAGGTGGCGCAGATGCCCGGGGTGCACGACGTCGAACACCCCGTGGCACATGATCACCTTGCGCCGCCGCGGCCGTGCGCCGACGAGCCGTGCCACCTCGTCGGCCGACTTGAGCTTGTTGCCATAGCGATTTGCGAGAGTTTCCACGCCATCACCCATTTACGCCGAGATACCTGAACCAGGTCGCGGTCGCCGCCGCGATCGATGCCGGATCCCACAGCGGTGCATCGCGCCACAGCTCGATGTCCGCCATCATCCGGCCCACGCCCTCCTCGAAGGTCACGGTCGGGCTCCAGCCCAGCTCGCGCCGGATCTTTGCGGTATCCGCCCAGGTGGCGTCCGGCTCGCCCGGCCGCCTGGGAATGAGCTCCATGGGACCGCCGATCAGCTCCACGAGCTCGCGCACGCTGCGCGGATGCCCGGCGCCGAGGTTCCAGATCTGTCCGCTCAGCGGCGACCCGGCGGCGCGCGCGAAGGCGTTGGCGACGTCGGTCACGTAGACGAAGTCGCGCCGCTGGGTGCCGTCGCCGACGACGGTGAACGGCTGGCCCGCGAGCTTTTGCCTGAAGAACACGCCGAAGACGGCGCCATAAGCTCCGCTGGTCCGCACGCGCGGGCCGTAGGCATTGAAGATCCGGATCGAATTGGCGGGCAGGCCATAGACCCGGTGCCAGTGCAGCACCGCCAGCTCGCCCGCGTATTTGCTGAGCGCGTACGGGTGCTCGGGCCGGATCGGATGATCCTCCCGGGTCGGCACCTCGGCGAGCCCGTAGCACGAGGAGGACGCCGCATAGACCACCTTCGCGACCTTCGCGGCCCGCGCCGCCTCGAGGACGCGCACTGTCCCCTGCACGTTGACGTCCATGTACTCGGCCGGCCGCTCGATCGACGGCACGATGTCGCCGATCCCGGCGAAATGAAAGACGTAGGTCGCACCCTCGAAAATCGGCGTGCCGGGTTCCAGATCGAGGATGTCCTGCCAGTGGCAGGTCAGCGCGGCATCATCCCCGCGATGCTCCAGATTCGACCGATGGCCGCCGCTGAGATTGTCGATCACCCGCACGGCAAAGCCTTTATCCAGCAACAGGTCGACCATGTGGCTGCCAATGAAGCCGGCGCCGCCGGTCACGATGGCGAGGGGCTGCGACATCAGGCCGCGCGCAGCCGCTTGAGGCGCTTGACGTTGAAGTAGCGGTCGTCGTTCATGCTGTCGGGAATGCGCCCGTCGCGGAACGCGTGGCAGAGGTCGCGTACCGCGTACTCGATGGTGTGGCGCGGCGCGTAGCCGAGCACCCTCTTAATCTTGTCGGAGTTGATGTGGTAGGAGCGCAGATCATCGCTCGGCGTCGTCACGATGGCAACTTCACCTTTCTCCGGGAATTCCTTCGAGACGATCCGCTGCACCATCCTGGCAATGTCCATGATCGAG
>JBEKZK010000621.1:0-3776 GCA_049509935.1 Xanthobacteraceae bacterium
GCCTGCACACCCATCTCGGCGAGACCGAGGACGAGAACCGCTATTGTGTCGAGGTCCATGGCTGGCGTCCGCTCGATTATCTGGCGGACTGCGGCTGGCTCAACGACCGGGTCTGGCTCGCCCACGGCATCCACTTTACGCCGGACGAGATGGCTCGCCTCGCACGGGCCGGCACGGCGATCAGCCATTGCGCCTGCAGCAACCAGACGCTCGCCTCGGGCATCTGCCCGGTCTGCGACCTGGAGCAGGCGGGCGTCGGCGTCGGCCTCGGCGTCGACGGCTCGGCGTCGAACGATGCCTCGAACCTGATGCAGGAGGTGCGCGCCGCCTTCCTGCTCCAGCGCGGCCGCTACGGCGTCGCCCGGGTCAGTCACCGCGACGCGCTGCGCTGGGCGACCCGGGGCTCGGCCGCCTGCATCGGCCGGCCGGAGCTCGGGGAGATCGCGGTCGGCCGGATGGCGGACCTGGCGCTGTTCCGGCTCGACGAGCTGCGCTTTTCCGGACACGGCGATCCGCTGGCCGCGCTGGTCCTGTGCGGCGCCCATCGGGCCGACCGGGTCATGGTCCAGGGACGCTGGGTGGTCGAGGACGGAGCCGTTCCCGGGCTCGACGTCGGGGAGCTGATGCGCCGGCACGCCGCAGCGGCGCGGGCGTTGGCCGGCTGAGAGCCGGTTCGACTTCGGCGCAGCGCCAACACGTGTGGGCGTTAGAACGCGACGCCGACCCGCCAACCTTTGCGCCACACGACGTTGCACTTCTTCTTGGTGCCGCCCGAGTGGAACTCGAACCTCTTGGGAAGCGACATCGCGCCGCCGAGCTCGAGACAGGCCCCGCCAGCCGAAATGTCGACGATCGTGCATTCGATGCTGGGAGTCTTGGGATCGACCACGATCCTCCCGAGCTTCGACGAGAACGATGGCATCTTGACGCGTGCGGTCCGGCGATTCTCGGCCATGGCTGCTCCTCCAGCCAGAGGAATCTACCTGGAACGCCGAAACAAAGGATTAATTGCCGGTATCGTCGCCGGAACAGGACGTCTATGGTATCATGGTATGGTACAAGATTGCGACGGTACGGCCGGTCCGGGCAACCGCCCATGCGGCCGGCCGCGATTGGAGTGCTGTCGCGAAATGCCCTATACGTCGGTCGATCGCCGCCGCGCCGCCTCCGCGAAGAGCCCGATGAGCAGAATCTCCCTCGATGCGTTGAATGCGGCCGATACGGCAGCCTTCGTGCAGGCGATCGGAGACGTCTTCGAGCACTCACCCTGGATCGCCGAGCGCGCAGCCGCGCACCGGCCGTTCGCGACCGTCGAGCGCCTGCACGCCGCCATGTGGGCCGAGATCGAGGGCGCGGCGGCATCGACCCGGCGGGCGTTCGTCAGCCTTCATCCCGAGCTCGCCGGCAAGGCGGCGCGCGATGGCGAGATGACGGTCGATTCGGTTTCCGAGCAGGGGAGCACCGGGCTCGACCGGCTGTCGCACGTCGAGCTCGAGCGTTTCAACCGCCTGAACGGGGATTATCGGGCACGCTTCGGCCTGCCTTTCGTCATCTGCGTGCGCCGGCATACCCGCGCCTCGATCCTCAGCGAGTTCGAGCGCCGGCTGGCGGCCGCGCCGCAGGACGAGATCGCGACCGCGCTGCGTGAAATATTCTACATCACCCGCCTGCGCGTCGACGCCCGCGTGGACGGGCCAGGACGGCCGCCCGTCAACGGCCATCTGTCGACCCACGTTCTGGATACCCTGGCGGGCCGGCCGGCGTCCGGCGTCCGCGTCGAATTGCGCGATATTTCAGATGGTTGGCCCGGCGTATTGATGAAACAGGAGACCACCAACGCGGATGGCCGCACGGATCGCGCGCTGATCGCCGGCCAGCCGCTGCGGATCGGGCGCTACGAATTGACATTCCACCTGGCGGAGTACTACCGCGGCTGCGGGGTTCCGCTGTCGACGCCGGCCTTTCTCGACGAGGTCCCGCTGCGCTTCGCCATCTCGGAGCCCGAGGGCAACTATCACGTGCCGCTGCTGGCGACTCCGTGGAGCTATTCGACCTATCGCGGAAGCTGAGCATTTCCCGGAAAAGCGGATACCGGTCTTCCGGAAGGAAATGCGCTGAGCATCAGGACCCGTCATGGCGCGGCTCGACACCATCATCCGCAACGGCACCGTCGTCACGGCGGCGGACACGACCGCGTGCGACATCGGCATCAAGGACGGGGTCGTCGTCACGCTCGGCCGTGACCTCGGCGACGCCGACGAGGTGATCGACATTTCCGGGCTGCTGGCGCTCCCGGGCGGGATCGACAGCCACGTGCATTTCGCCCAGCCCTCCGGTCCGGACATCGTGATGGCGGACGGGTTTGCGTCCGGCACCCTGGCGGCGGCGTGCGGCGGCAACACCACCGTGCTGCCGTTCTGCATGCAGCAGAAAGGGCAGTCGCTGCGCGAGGCGCTGAAGCTCTATCACGCCGCGGCCGACGGCCAGTGCCATGTCGACGTCTCGTTTCATCTCATCGTCACCGATCCGACCGAGCAGGTTCTCGGCCAGGAGATCCCGGCGCTGGTCGAGGACGGCTACACGTCGCTGAAGATCTTCATGACCTACGAGGGCATGGCGCTCAACGACCGGGAAATTCTCGAGACCCTGTCGGTCGCGCGCGAGACCGGCGCGCTGGTCATGGTGCATGCCGAGAACTACGACGCGATCCGCTTCCTGACCGATCGGCTGGAGCGCGACGGCAAGACCGCGCCGCGCTTTCACGCCACCTCGCGGCCGATCCCGGTCGAGCGCGAGGCGACCCACCGGGCGATCTCGCTGGCCGAATTGATCGACGTTCCGATCGTCATCGTGCACGTGTCCAACGGCGAGGCGATGGAGGAGATCCGCCGCGCCCAGATCAAGGGCCTGAACATCTTCGGCGAGACCTGCCCGCAATACCTGGTGCTGACCGAGAAGGATCTCGACGGCCTGAACATGGAAGGCGCCCGCTATGTCTGCTCGCCGCCGCCGCGCGACGCGGCGAGCCAGGCGGCGTGCTGGGAGGGGCTGCGCACCGGCGTGTTCTCGCTGTTCTCGTCGGACCATTGCCCGTTCCGCTACGACGACCCGCACGGCAAGCTGGTCCCCAAGGGGCGCACCAGCTTCCGCTGGGTGCCCAACGGCATTCCCGGCGTCGAGACGCGTCTGCCGATCCTGTTCTCCGAAGGCGTCGTCAAGGGCCGGATCGACCTCAACCGGTTCGTGGCACTGACCGCGACCAATCACGCCAAGATGTACGGGCTCTACCCGCGCAAGGGCACCATCGCGATCGGCTCCGATGCCGACATCGCGATCTGGAATCCGCGGCGCAAGGTGACGATCTCGCAGTCGCTGATGCATCATGGATCGGACTACACGCCCTATGAGGGGCTCGAGGTGACCGGCTGGCCGGTCCGCACCATCGTGCGCGGGATCACGGTCGCCGCCGACGGCGTGGCGATCGGCAAGCCCGGCCATGGCCGCTATCTGCCGCGCACGCGATCCTTGCTGGGCGCTCGACAGTAGCACCGCACCCATGCCCATCCGCGAGGCATGGCGAGTAAGTGTGCGCCGCGGAATGATCGCCTGACATCACGAGCGAGCAAGGGCCGCGTCGATCTCACCGATATGGCGGCGGCAAAACGGCCAGACGCCCTCCTCCCGGGAGAAGGGGCGTCTGGCATGGCAGGGCACCGTTGCTCCGGGTTCATTTACCCGGAAGCTTGTCGTCGATGCCCTTGACGTAATAGTTCATG
>JBEKZK010000622.1:0-3773 GCA_049509935.1 Xanthobacteraceae bacterium
GGAGCACCGCGGCACCGGATTTCGTGCTCCGGTCCTCGCGCAGTCCGAGCGCCAGCGGGATCATGAGGATCGAGACGATGGTGAGGATCAGCATGGTGGCGTGCCAGTCGCCGAGCCGCTGCTGCAGGATCGAGGCGAACGGAACGACCGCGAACTGGCCGAATGAGCCGCCGGCGGTGACGACGCCGAGCGCCAGCGAGCGCTTGGCCGGCGGCGTCTGCCGGCCGATGGCCCCGAAGATCGGCCCGAAACCCGCCGCCGCCATGCCGACGCCCGACACCATGCTGCCGAGAGTCAGCAGGACGCCGCCGGTGGCGACCGCGATCATCAGCATGCCGATGACGTACAGCACGCCGCCGGCCGCCACCGTGCGCGCGGTGCCGAAGCGGTCGGCGAGATTGCCGACGAACGGCGACAGCGCACCCATCAGCAGCACCGACACCGCATTGGCAAACGACCACAGCTCGCGGCCGACGCCGAGGTCGGCGGCGATCGGCTTCTGGAAGATCCCGAAGCTCTGCCGCGCGCCGATGCCGAGAGTGAGGATGACGGCTCCGCAGATCACCGGTATCCAGAAGCTGCGCGGTCGTGTCATGGAGAGTCCTTGGGTAGTCCTTGGGATGCGACTTGCATCATGATAGTAGCTGTCCTATGTTCCGTCAATGCAGCGCAAGAGCTTCGGCGACATGGAATGCCCGATCGCACGCAGCCTGGAGCGGGTCGGCGAGTGGTGGAGCATGCTCATTCTGCGTGACGCCCTGCTGGGCGTGACCCGGTTCGAGGCGTTCCAGGACGGCCTCGGCATCGCCCCCAACATGCTGGCGCGGCGGCTCGGCGCCCTGGTCGAGGCCGGGCTGCTGGAGCGCCGCCGCTACAGCGAGCGGCCGCCGCGCGACGAGTATGTGCCGACGGCGCGGGCCCGTGATTTCACGCCGGTGCTGGTCGCGCTGCTTGCCTGGGGCAACCGCCATTTCGCCCCGGAGGGGGCGAGCGTGCTGGCGGTCGACGCCGAGTCCGGTGCCGTGGTGGACCCGGTGCTGGTTGATCGCGCGACCGGACGGCCGATCACGGACCTCGCGTTCGTCGCCGGTCCCGCCGCCGGCGAACCGGTCCGGCGGAAATACGCGGCGGCCGCACGCAAGGGCCGCAAGGGCGCGGCGCGCGCGCCGGAATCATCGAGGCATTCATGAGCAGACCGACCGCCGTTGTCGTCGGCGTGGGCGCGGAGCGCGGTCTCGGCGCCGCGCTGTGCCGGCGTTTCGCCGCCGAGGGCTACCACGTCCTCGTCGCCGGCCGCACCGCGGATAGAATCGATCAGGTGGTCCGCACGATCAGGGCGGCGGGCGGCAGCGCCGACCCGGTGCCGACCGACGCGACGCGCGAAGAGGATGTGATCCGACTGTTCGACCGCGCGTTTGCATCCGATGCCGCCGCCGGCCCGCCCGATCTCATCGTCTCCAATGCGGGCAACAACCAGCGCATCGACTTCCGCGAGCTGTCGGCGCAGACCTTCGAGGATTTTTGGCGGGTCGGCTGCTTCGCCGGCTTTCTGGTCGGGCGCGAGGCGGCGCGGCGGTTGGTGCCGCTGGGGCGCGGCACCGTGATCTTCACCGGCGCCTCGGCGAGCCTGCGCGGCAAGCCCGGATTTGCCCATTTCGCCGCCGCCAAGGCGGGTCTGCGGATGATTGCCCAGAGCATGGCGCGGGAGTATGGGCCACTCGGCATCCACGTGGCCCACGTGGTGATCGACGGCGGCATTGACGGCGACCGTCTGCGCACGCGCCGCCCCGAGGTGATCCGCGAGCGCGGCGAGGACGGCCTGCTCGGCATCGACGCCATCGCCGACACCTTCTGGCACATCCACCGCCAGCCGCGCTCGGCGTGGGCGCAGGAGGTCGACCTGCGGCCGTTCAAGGAGGCGTTCTGAAGGCTTAGAGCGCTTTCCGATAAGGTTGACCAAGAAATCTCACGGGCTGTGCGCGGAAAGCGCTCTAGCTTTGCTCTAGCTTCGATCTTTGTCGCATTTCCTTTCGGAAAACCGGTGTCTTTTTTCCGGGAGTTGCTCCAAAAGGACCGTCGGCGACGCACGCGGCCGGCCTGGCGTGGCGCTCTCGCGTCCGGCAACCGCTTCGTCTACCGTAACGGCCACGCCGCACTTGCTGTTCGACGCGGGAGGCGCCGGCCATGCGCAGCAGAAAGCTCCGATCGGTCGCTGTCGCGGCGCTTTGCACGGCGGCGGTGGCCGTCGCGGCTCCAATTCCAGCCGCCGCCTGGGACTATCCGGGCCACCGCATCGTTGGTGCGATCGCCGACCTGGTGCTGCAGCGGCACTATCCGGCCGCGAAGCGACGCGTCGGCGAGCTTCTCGACATCACGCTCGCGAACGGCCGCGCGCAGAAGCGCAGCCTGCGCGACGTCGCGGTGTTTCCCGATTGCGCCAAGAGCGGCAACGAGCCGTTCTGCGGCCGTCCGCCGTCCGCGGAGGAAAGGGACTATGCTGCGCGCAACCCGCGCAACGGGTCCTATCACTTCACCGATGTCCCGCTGCAGCAGCTCGCCTACGTGAGCGGCAGTGCCGGAACGGGCGACACCGATGTGGTGCAGATGATCGAGTACGCGGTGGCGCAGCTGCGCGGCAAGCCGCAGCCGGCCAAACGCGACGTGATGCTGACCGACACCGAAGCGGTCTGGCTGCTCGCGCACCTCGTCGGAGACGTCCACCAGCCGCTGCATGTCGGCGCCAAATATTTCGACAAGGACTGCGAGACCAGCGTCGATCCCAATGTCGCCGGCGTCGGGCTGCCCAACTTCGGGATCGGCGCCACCATCGTCGAGACGATGGGCGGCAACCTCATCCTTCTGGCCGACCCGCCTCCCGCCGTTCCGCCGGCCGACAATCTCCATTTCTACTGGGACGGCGCGGCGGTGTTCCAGGCGATGAGGGCCGCCAATCTCGCCAACGACGAGCAGAACTTCGCCAGGCTGCTGGCCGCTGCGCCGCCGGCCGGGTGGAGCACCGCCGGCCCGCCGGAGACGTGGGCCACCCAATGGGCGACCGAGGCGCTGCCGCTCGCGGCCGAAGCGCACGATCGTCTCGTCATCCGCAAGGGCGGCAAGCCGGCGCCGTTCACCGGCGGGTGCACCTGGGAGACGGCGCTCGATCCGGGCTACCAGGATTTTGCCAGCCAGCGCGCCCGCATCCAGGTCGCCAAGGCGGGCTTTCGTCTCGCCGCGCTGCTGGAGGAGATCTTCGGTCAGTGACCGGGGCCGTGGGAGACCTCGTGATCGTCAGTCGGCCAGGCGAAGCTCGGCGATCGCCTGCCGGGCGGTTGCTTCATCCAGCGGGGTGAAGTCGAACAAGCCGCGCTCGCCCACAGCCGAGGATACCGCGGAGGAGACGAACAGACCTACCAGTCCGGCCTGCGAGCTCATGGCGGACACCGTCCTCCCCTTCTCGTTGATATCGAGACGAAAGAAATACGTGCGCCCCGGCGCCGCGGCGAAGTCCTGGCGCGATGCCCGCGACAGATCCCCGGGTCGCTCGAACGAGAGCTGGTGCGGGCCCGCCCGGCCGTCGCGATAAACGAACGTCCCGGTCTTGAGGTCGCCAAAGGGTGCTCCGTCGAGGCGGACTTCCCATCCGCTGTCGAAGATCCCCGGAAACGCCTTGTCGCGAATCACAATGACCCGTGCGTGCCCGGCTTTGGGCGCACCAATATCCTTCGTCAGCGTGTCGAGGGTGGCGCCGGTCCTCGCTGGACCGGCGCAGCCCG
>JBEKZK010000623.1:0-3773 GCA_049509935.1 Xanthobacteraceae bacterium
GGAGCCCCCTCACCCCGACCCTCTCCCCGCAGGGGAGAGGGAGGACGCCGAATTTGCTGCGCAGGCGTTGGCCACGATCCGACTCGGTAGGAGCCACCGGTTTTTCCGGTGGCTCCACTCGAGTTGTGGCCGTTCAGGCCACGATGGTCTCGCTGGCCGGCGCCACGGCGGTCGCGGCCGCCGCAGTGTCGGCCTGGTGCTCGCGCACCGGACGCGCAGACGCCGGCAACTGCAGAACAGTTGCCCGCTGGCCCTCGCACAGCCGGGTCACCAGCACGACCTTGCCGCCAGGAAATTCCAGCGCGTCGTGGTGCACGTTCGGCTGGTCGGTGTTGACCTGGCGGAAACGCGCGACGCTCTCGCCGAGCTTGCGATTCGACAGGAAGCCGAATGTCGGATCGCATTCGACCGGACGTTCGAAGGCCAGCTCGGTTCCTGGCAGCAGGCACACGGCCACATGGGCTTCGTCGACCGCGGCAAAGCCCCGCGTGATCGAGTTGTTGAACGACGTTGAGACCAGCTTGTCTCCGACCTTTGCAGGCCGGCTGGCGACGTGGTGTAGACTGTAGTCACACATGAACACGGGTCCTCCTGCTGCGAACAGCCGGGATTGGTTGTTCTCCTGATGATCAGGATATCAAGCCAAGCGGGTGTTGTTGTGTCTGGTTGCGGCCGCGCTACTCACATCGCCGTGAACGGATGCGCGAGTGCGCCGACGTCGCGACGGTCGCTCGTTACCGATCTGGTGGGGGCTCGAGACGTCCCGCGAAATGTCGCGACGTGCCTGGCGTGATGCGCCTTGCGATGTCCCGACAGCAAGTGGCAGGACCAGCCTGACCGGCACGAGGAAACTCAGACACTCGCGCGGCATCGAGACGCCGTCATGCGTTGCCGGCAGATGCGGATTTTTGCACAGCGCTTGTTGCCGCAAAGCCACACGCTGGCGGTTTCATCATGCCGCATGTTTAATCGACTTGCGTGTGATGCGTACTGATGCAAGCTAGGTGCGGGAACGCGATTTGGTCGCGCTCCCGCCCGCCTTGTGGGGCGGTTCCTCCCTAGACTTGGGGCCGCTTGCACATGCAAGCGGCTCTTTTTTTCAAATTACAGCCGTCCGGTTGAAGACGCAAGCGTGTGGGCGGGCCGAATCGGGGTCTTTTTTCGAATTTTTGTCGATCCCTCGGCGGATGACAAGCGGAAGAGGTGGCGGGAAGGGTTGCAATCTCTGCGACAAGGTGGTCGCATGACACGCCCGTCCGGCTCGCTAAACCGGTGTCCTCCCACGCCGGACATGCTCTAAAATCGCGGTCAGCCGTTGACCGGCCAAGACCCGGGAGAGTCCGATGCGACGTTGGGTGCCGCTGGTATCGGCCGCCGTGATGGCGGCGCTCGCCACGACCGCAGTCGCGGCGGACGACCGCGATGCGTGCGGCAGGTCGAGCGGCGACGAGGCGATCGCGGCCTGCAGCCGCGCGATCAACTCGGGAAGCCCGAACAGCCGCGATGTGGTCGCCGCGCTGCTCAGGCGGGGCAATGCCTACTATGCCAAGGCGGACTACGACCGCGCCATGGCGGATTACGGCGAGGCGATCCGGCTCGACCCGCGGAGCGATCTCGGGTTCAACAACCGCGGGCTCGCCTATGCGGCCAAGGGCGACCACAACCGCGCGATCCGGGACTACAACGAGGCGATCCGGCTCAACGGCAAATACACGGTCGCATTCTATAACCGCGGCCGCGCCTACGATGCCACCGGTGACCATGACCGGGCGATCGCCGATTACGACGAGGCGATCCGCCAGGATCCGAAATACGTCTATGCGTTCACCAGCCGCGGCATCGCCTGGGCCGCCAAGAGCGACTTCGATCGGGCGATCGCCGACTACGGCGAGGCGATCCGGCTCGATCCCAAGCTCGCCATCGGGTTCAACAACCGCGGCCTCGCCTGGGCGGCCCGCGGCGAGCAGGACCGCGCCATCACGGACTACAACGAGGCGGTCCGCCTCGATGCGAAATACTCCGCCGCGTTCTACAATCGCGGCCGCGCCTTCGCCGCGAAGGGGGACCAGGACCGCGCGATCGCCGACTACGACGCGGCGATCGCGATCGATCCGGCTTACGTCTTCGCCTTCACCAGCCGCGGGATCGCCTGGGCGACGAAGGGCGAGCAGGATCGCGCGATCGCCGACTACGGCGAGGTGATCCGGCTCGATCCCCGCTACGCCATCGGTTACAACAACCGCGGCCTGGTGTTCGCCGCCAAGGGCGAGCTCGACCGTGCGATCGCCGACTACGACGAGGCAGTCCGGCTCGACGTCAAATACGCGGCGGCGTTCAACAACCGCGGTCTCGCCCATGCGGCCAAGGGCGACGCCGACCGCGCGATCGCCGATTACAGCGAGGCGATCCGGCTCGATCCGAAATACGTCATCGCGTTCAACAACCGCGGCCTCGCCTTCGCCGGCAAGGGCGAGCAGGATCGCGCGATCGCCGACTACGGCGAGGCGATCCGACTGGATCCGCGATACGCGGCGGCCCTCAACAATCGCGGCCTCGCGCTCGCCGCCAAGGGCGACAACGACCGGGCGATCGCCGACTACACCGAGGCGATCCGGCTCGATCCGAAGTACGTGCTCGCCTTCAACAACCGCGGCCTCGCCTACGCCAACAAGGGGGACCACGAGCGGGCGATCATCGACTACGACGAGGCGATCCGGCTCGATCCGAAATACGCCATCTCGTTCAGCAACCGCGGCCTTGCCCATGCGACCAGGCACGAGCTCGACCGCGCGCTCGCCGACTACGACGAGGCGGTCCGGCTGGATCCCGGATATACGGCGGCGTTCACCAACCGCGGGCTCGCCCACGAGGCGGCAGGCGACCTGGAGCATGCCCGCGCCGACTTCAATTCGGCGCTCGCGGTGCGCCAGAAGTATGGCAACGGCAAGTGGGCGCAGGATACCGCCCGTGAGCGGCTGGCGGCGATCGCGGCGAGCACCTCGGGTGCGCCTCCCGGCCCGTCGCGCAATCCCGCCGCCACCAACCCGACGCCCGCCGTTCCCGCCACCACCACGACCGCCGTCGGCAAGCCGGTCGTGGCCGAGCGGCGCATCGCCCTCGTCATCGGCAACGGCGCCTACACGGCGGTCCCGACGCTGGCCAATCCGCGTCGCGACGCCGAGGCCGTCGCCGCCACCCTGCGCACGGTGGGCTTCAACAAGGTCACGCTGGAGATCGATCTCGCCCGCGAGAAGCTGCTCAACGTGCTGCGCGCGTTCGCCGCGGAGGCGGAGTCGGCCGAATGGGCGATCGTGTATTTCGCCGGCCACGGGATCGAGATGGGAGGCGTCAACTACCTGATCCCGGTCGACGCCAGGCTCGCCACCGACCGCGACGTGGAGTTCGAGGCGGTGCCGCTGGAGCGGGTGATGAGCGCCGTCGACGGCGCCCGCAAGCTGCGCGTGGTGATGCTGGATGCGTGCCGCGACAATCCGTTCGTCAATCAGATGCGGCGGATGACGGCCTCGCGATCGACCACCCGGGGCCTGGCGCGGGTCGAGCCCGACGCCGGCACCCTGGTGGTGTTCTCCGCCAAGCACGGCCAGGTCGCGCTCGACGGCAGCGCGACCAACAGCCCGTTCGTGACGGCGCTGGTCAATCGCATCAAGACGCCGGGCCTCGAGGTCCGCCGCCTCTACGACGTGGTCCGCGACGACGTGCGCGACTCGACCAACCGTCAGCAGCAGCCGTTTACCTACGGATCGGTCTCGGGA
>JBEKZK010000624.1:0-3771 GCA_049509935.1 Xanthobacteraceae bacterium
CGTCATGCTGAAGCACTCGTGCCGCTTCGGGCTGGAGGGGATCGTGTCCAAGCGAGCCGACCTGCCCTATCGATCCGGCCGCGGCGAGCACTGGCTCAAGAGCAAATGCCTGTCGAGCCAGGAGTTCGTCATCCTCGGCTACGTCCCGTCGACGGCGGCCACTCGATCGGTGGGCGCGCTGGCGCTCGGCTATCACGACGGCGGAAAGCTCCATTATGCGGGGCGGGTCGGCACCGGCTGGTCCGCCGACAGGGCGAGATCGCTGCGCGACGAGATCGAGCGCATTCATTCCGAAAAACCCGCGCTGGCGAGGGCGCTGCCGGCCGGCGCCGACAAGGGACTGCGCTGGGCCGAGCCGCGGCTCGTCTGCGAGGTCGAGTTCCACAGCTGGACCCAGGACAAGCTGCTGCGGTCGGCGTCGTTCAAGGGGCTGCGCGAGGACAGGGCCGCCGAGGACGTCGTGCTCGAGGGTGCGCCCAGGCTCTCGCGACGATTGACCGAGGCCCCTGGGAAGCTCACCCATCCGGATCGGATCCTGTGGGCCGAGCCGGGCATCACCAAGCAGGGCCTGGCCGAGTTCTACGTCGACATCGCCGACCGGATCCTCCCGCACATTGCGGGCCGTCCGCTGAGCCTGCTGCGCTGCCCGTCGGGGACAGGCGAAAAGGGCTTCTTCGCCAAGCACCCGTGGAAAGGCCTCAGCGCCGCCACGCGGCGGGTCGACACCGGCGATGGCGAGCCGATGATCGCGGTCGAGGATCTGGCGGGACTGCTCGATCTGGTGCAGGCCGGCGTCGTGGAGATCCACCCGTGGGGATCGCGGATCGGTCATTTCGAGCAGCCGGACCGCCTGATCTTCGATCTCGATCCGGATGAAGGCGTCGGCTGGAGCGCGGTCATCGAGGCGGCGCGCGATGTCCGCGCCAGGCTGGCGGCGCTCGGGCTCGACAGCTTCGTCAAGACCTCGGGCGGCAAAGGCCTGCACGTGGTGGTCCCGGTCGCCGCGAAGGCCGGCTGGGAGGATGCTCAGGCATTCACCGCCGCGGTCGCCGGCGCCATGGCGAAGGAGCGGCCCGACCGCTACGTCGCGGTCCTGTCGAAGCGCGCGCGCCGTGGCCGCATCTTCATCGACTACCTGCGCAATCTCCGCGGCGCCACCGCGGTCGCCGCATACTCGACGCGCGCGCACCCGCAGGCGACGGTGTCGACACCGCTCGCCTGGGACGAGCTCTCCGACGGGCTGCGCGCCGACCACTTCACGGTGGCCAACCTGCGGCATCGGCTGGGGTTCCTCGAGCAGGACCCCTGGCAGGGTTTTTTCAAGCTCCGTCAGATGCTGCCGAAACCCGGCCGCCCCGGCAGGCGGTAGCGCATTATCGGCGGAACGCGAGCCGGATTTAGGGATAAGCTCGGCGCGGTAGAACCCATGTTGGCGCAAGTCCTCGATCGGCGAACCGGGTCCACCCTCGGGTCGAGCCCGAGGCAGGCTTTTCGCCGGGACATGCGCGAGGGAGGACGGCATGACGCGACGGATGGTGATGGTGGGCTTCCTGCAGGCGCAGAACTGCACCAACCTCCCGAGCTCCTGGCGGCATCCGCAGTCGCGCGACGACTCCATGTCGGCCGACTACTATCAGGAGATCGGCCGCATCCTCGAAGCCGGCAAATTCCACATGGCGTTCTTCGACGACCGGCTGGCGATGCCGGACCGCTACGGCAACGATCACGCCCACACCGTCGAGTACGGCATCCGCTGCGTGAAGATGGATCCGATCGTGGTGCTGACGGCTCTGGGCATGGCGACCGAGAGGCTCGGGCTGGCGTCGACCTGCTCGACCACCTACTACGAGCCGTTCGATGTCGCCCGCAGGTTCGCCACCCTCGATCTGATGTCGAACGGACGCGCTGCCTGGAACGTGGTGACCTCGGTCAATGACGGCGAGGCGCTCAACATGGGGCGCGACCAGCACCTCGAGCACGACCATCGCTACGACCGGGCGGACGAATTCATGGAGGTCGTGCTCGGGCACTGGGATTCGTGGGACGACGGCGCCATCGTCATCGACAAGCAGAGCGGCCGGTTCGCCGACCCGGCGAAGGTGAGGCGGCTCGATCACAAGGGGCGATTCTACCAGTCCCGCGGGCCGTTCACGGTGCCGCGCTCGCCGCAAGGCCATCCGGTCATCATCCAGGCCGGCGCCAGCGGCCGCGGACAGCGCTTTGCGGCGCGCTGGGGCGAAGTGATCTTTTCCGCCGCGCGCACCACCGCGCTCGCCCGCGAGGGATACGACGCCGTCAAGCACGAGGCCGCGCGCCTCGGCCGCGATCCCGACCATATCTTCATCTGCAATCTGCTGACGACCGTCGCCGGCGCGACGACATCGGAAGCCGAGGACAAGATGGCGACGATCTCGCGGCTGCCGCTCGAGATCGACGCGCTGTCGCTGCTGTCGGAGGGGCTCAATTTCGATTTCGCCGCCAAAGGCTTGGACGAGCCGCTGACGACCGCCGAGCTCGCCGGAATGCAGGGCATCCTGGGAATCCGCGATGGCGTCCTGCGCCGCAGCGGCAAATCCAACCCGACGACGCGCGACTTCATCGTGCTCAGCGGCCGCGGCCAGACCGAGAACGCAATCGTCGGTGGCCCCAAGGAGATCGCCGACGTCATGGAGGAGATGTTCGTTGCCCGCGGCTGCGACGGGTTCGTCGTCGCGGCGACCCACGTGCCCGGCGCCTACGCGGATTTCGTCCGCCACGTCATCCCCGAGCTGCAGCGCCGAGGGCTCCATCACCTGGACTATGCCGGGACGACGCTGCGCGAAAACCTCGGTCTGCCGCGCCCCGCGGTCGGCTCGTGGAAGCTGCCGCCCCAGGCCGCGGCCGAATAGATCAGGTCAACTCCTGATCAGCCGAAATTCCTCTCGTCCAGTCCGCTGCCGCCGTAGAGCCACTGCAGCACGTCGTACCACCCTTCCTGCGTCTTCGCCCGCATGACCGCGTTGCGCAGCCGCGCGTGAGCGCCCGCCGGATGACAGACGTGCTCGCCCATCTGGCGCGAGAGCAGTTGCACCCGGGTCGTTCGCAGGACGCGGCGGGAGCAATACGCTGCGAGCGCCTCGTCGATGCGCGCCGGGTGGGCCGCCACCATGTGCGACAGGCACACCGCATCCTCCATCGCCATGCAGGCGCCCTGCGCCATGTACTGCAGCATCGGATGCGCGGCATCGCCGAGCAGCGCCACCCTGCCGTCGACCCAGTCTTCCGCCGGCTCGCGGTCGCACAGCACCCACAGCTTCCAGTCGGTGCCGAGGTCGATGATCCGCCGCGCCCGCTCGTGGACGTGGGCAAATCCCTTCATCACCTCCTCCTTGGCGACCGGCCGTCCGGCCACCGGCTCGGGCGCATCGTTGTGGGAGGTGACGACCAGATTGAACATCTTCCAGCCGGACAGCGGGTAGTGCACCAGATGGCACTTCGGGCCGGCCCACAGGGTGGCGGCGTTCCACCGCAGGTCTTCCGCCATGCGCTCGGTCGGGATGACCGACCGATAGGTCGTGTGCCCGGAGACGCGCGGCGGCCCGTCACCGATCACCTGCTTGCGCACGTTCGACCACAGTCCGTCGGCACCGATCAGCGCCGCTCCGCGCATGGCGTCACCGGACGCGAGCCGGACCGAGACGCTGCTCCCATCCTGATCGTAGGCCGTGACCTCGCTGCTGACCCGCAGCGCAATGCGCGGGTGCTCGCGGCAGGCGCCGAGAAGCACCCGAT
>JBEKZK010000625.1:0-3748 GCA_049509935.1 Xanthobacteraceae bacterium
CGGATCTGAACCAGCAGGCGCTGCAGTCGCGCGGCCTGACGCCCGCCGACGTCACGGAAGCGCTGTCGCGCCAGAACGTCATCATGCCATCGGGAGACGTGAAGATCGGCAGCAAGGACTACACGGTGGCGATGAACAACAGCCCCGACGCGATCGACACCATCAACGGCTTTCCGATCAAGCAGATCGAGGGCAAGACGGTGTTCGTGCGCGACGTGGCGCACGTGCACGACGGCTACCAGGTGCAGACCAACTCGGTCAGCCAGAACGGCCTGCCCGGCACCCTGATGCTGGTGCGCAAGACCGGCGGCGTGTCGACGCTCGCGGTGATCGACGGGATCAAGGACGTGCTGCCGGACATCCGCAAGCTGATCCCCAAGAGCGTGACGCTCACGGCGATCTTCGATCAGTCGATCTTCGTCAAGGCGGCGCTCAACAGCGTGGTCATGGGCGGCCTGATGGCGGCGGCGTTGACCGCCCTGATGATCCTGCTGTTCCTCGGCAACTGGCGGCTCACCATCATCATCCTGGCGTCGATCCCGCTCTCGATCATCGCCGCGGTCCTGGTGCTGTACATGAGCGGCCAGACCCTCAACACCATGACGCTCGGCGGCTTCGCGCTGGCGGTGGGCATCCTGGTCGACAACGGGACCGTCGTGATCGAGAACATCGAGCGGCACTTCGGCCTGGGAGAGCCGCTCGAGCAGTCGATCCTCGACGGCGCGGCCGAAGTTGCCGTCCCGACCTTTCTCGCCACGCTGTCGATCAGCGTGGTGTTCGTGCCGGTATTCCTGCTGACCGGGACGGCCAAATACCTGTTCTCGCCGTTGTCGCTGTCGGTGATCATCGCGCTTGCCGCCAGCCTGTTGCTGTCGTTCACGCTGGTGCCCCTGCTGTTCAAGTACCTCATGCGCTCGCAAGGGGCGGCCCACCAGCCGGCCGGCGGCCATGGCGGCGGCCCAGCGCCGCCGGCACCCGAGGGGAAGCCGCGGCGCGGCAACCCGGTGACCTGGATCCACAGCGGGTTCGAGCGCGGTTTCGAGCGCTTTCGCGAGGTCCATCGCAACGCGCTGGCGTGGACGGTGGACCGCCCGCTGATCACGGCCGCGTTCTTCGTGGTGCTGATCGTGGTGTCGTGCCTGCTGTTCCCCCGTCTGGGGATGGACTTCTTTCCGCAGATCGACGCCGGGCAGATGCGCCTGCATGTGCGCGCTCCGCCGGGGACGCGGCTGGAGGCGACCCAGGCGTATTTCGCTCGGGTCGAAACCGCGATCCGCGAGATCGTCGGTGGCGACCAGATCGAGGTCGTTCTCGACAATATCGGCCTGCCCTACAGCGGCATCAATATCGCGCTGAGCGACACCGCGACCGTCGGCCCGATGGACGGCGAGATCCTCGTCTCGCTGAAGAAAATGCACACCCCGACGGCGCTGCACGTCGCGGATCTGCGCCGCGAGCTGCCGGGCCGCTTTCCCCAGCTGGTGTTCTTCTTCCAGCCGGCGGACATCGTCAATCAGGTGTTGAATTTCGGCCAGCCGGCGCCGATCGACATCCGGGTCTCCGGGCCCGACGGCGACGCCGCCTATGCGGTCGCGGCGAAGCTGGCGCGGGATCTCAACGGCGTGCCCGGCGTCGTCGATTCGCACGTGTTCCAGGTGCCGGACGCGCCGGCGCTCACCGTCGACGTTGACCGCACCTTCGCCGGCGAGGTCGGACTCGGCCAGCAGACGGTCGCGGACAATCTCCTGGTCGCGCTCAACAACAGCCTGCAGGTCGCGCCGAACTTCTGGCTCAATCCGCACAACGAGGTCAGCTACCCGCTGGTGGTGCAGACGCCGACCTATCGCATCAAGTCGACGCAGGACCTGTGGACCCTTCCGGTCACGGCGCCGCTCAATGCCGATCCGCAGGTGCTGATGAACGTCGCGACATTCGGCCGCAAGAAGGTGCCGATGATCGTGTCCCAGCTCAACATCAGGCCGGTGTTCGACGTGCATGCCGACGTCCAGGGGCGGGACCTGAGCTCCGCCGCCGGGGCGATCGACGAGGTCATCGCCGCCGATCGGCCGGATCCGTCCAAGGCGATCACGGTCACGCTCAGCGGTCAGGTCGAGACCATGCGTGAGAGCTTTTCCGGATTGTTCTCCGGCATGGCACTCGCGGTCGTCCTGGTGTACCTGCTGCTGGTCATCAACTTCCAGAGCTGGACCGATCCGCTGATCGTGCTGTTCGCGGTGCCGTTCGCGCTCGGCGGGGTGATGTGGATGCTGTTCTTGACGCAGACCCACATCAGCGTCCCCGCCCTGATGGGGACGCTGATGTGCATCGGGCTGACCACGGCCAACAGCATCCTGGTGGTGACCTTCGCCAATCAGCGGATGGCGTCCGGACTGGACGCCCGCACAGCAGCCGTCGAGGCCGGATACACCCGCTTGCGGCCCGTTCTCATGACCGCCGGCGCAATGATCCTCGGCATGGTCCCGATGGCGCTCGGGGTCGGCGAGGGTGGCGAGCAGAATGCGCCGCTGGCGCGGGCGGTCATCGGCGGCCTCATGTTCGCGACCGCCGCGACGCTGCTGCTGGTCCCCACCATGTACGCCCTGCTTCGGCGTGGGCCCAAGGGCGCGCGGGCCACAGGGAGGCACTTCGTTGGATCAACCTGACATGCCGAATCCGGCCGCTGCGCAACCCGACGCCGGATTCGACTCGCTCGACGAGACCGCACAGCAGGGGACCTCGTCCGAGGCCCATGGCCATGCTCCGGTGTCGAGCGGCTACGCCCCGCGGACGGGGCGGCGCCTGACGATTTTTTCCGGGATCCTCGCCATCGTTCTGGCGGCGGCGTTCATGCTCGTCAATCACCTCAAGGCGCGCGACGAGACGTCGCTGGTCACGGCGACCGCCGTGCACGCGGATCAGCCGCCCCCCGTCGAGGTCGTCAAGGTCGAAAATGCCCCGCCGACCCGGGTCCTGATGCTGCCCGGAGAGGCCCGCGGCTGGTACAGCTCGGCGATCTACGCCCGGGTCAACGGGTATCTGGCCAAGTGGTTCGTCGACATCGGCGACAAGGTCGAGAAGGATCAGGTCCTGGCGACGATCGATACGCCGGATCTCGATGCGCAGCTCGACGCGGCGCGGGCCGAGGTCATGGCCGTGGAGGCCGACGCCGAGGTCAAGGAGGCGGATGCGAATCTTGCCAGGACCACCTACGAGCGCTGGAAGAAATCCCCCACCGGCGTGGTCTCCGACCAGGAGCGCGAGGAGAAGAAGGCGGGCTCCGCGGCCGCCGACGCCCAGCTCAATGCCGCACGGGCCCGCGTCAAGCTCGACCAGGCCAAGGTCGAGCGCCTGACATTCCTGACGAAATTCAAGCACGTGACCGCGCCCTACGACGGCGTGATCACCGACCGCCGGGTCGATATCGGCGATCTGGTGACCGCCGGCAGCACGGCGAGCACGGCGCCGCTGTTCGCGATCGCTCAATCCGAGCGGATCCGGGTGTTCGCCAATGTCCCGCAGAGCGTCAGCGTCGACATCGGCGAGGGCAGCGAGGCGCAGGTCACCGCCAGCGAGTATCCGAATCGAACATTCAACGGAAAGGTCGCGCGGACCAGCCGATCGATCGATCCGCGGGCGCGCACCCTCAAGGTGGAGGTCGATCTGTCCAACGACGATCTCGCCCTCATTCCCGGCATGTATCTTCAGGTGGCGTTCCACCTCAAGCCGACGAGCTTCGTGCAGGTTCCCG
>JBEKZK010000626.1:0-3748 GCA_049509935.1 Xanthobacteraceae bacterium
AATGTGCCCCCCTTTCCATGATCGCAGCCGGAACTCTTGCCGGCGCATACGCCAGGGGGAGGCGTGCCGGTGCGAACGCGTACCACGCTGACTGTGCCCATCATCGAGCGCCAATCTCCACTCCGCGGGAATCGGTGGTCGCGGCCGGCTGATTGCCGCCGATCCGGGTCGGCGGAACGCCGGTGCCGTGCGCATCTGCCGCCGCCGGGAACCGGCTCTCGTCGAACTTCAACAAACTCCCGGCATTGCCCATCACCACGAGCGTGCTGACATTGTGCAGGACGGCGGCGATCAGCGGTCCGCCGGCCCCCAGGATGCCGGTTGCCGCCAAGCAGACGATGACGACGGTCCAGCCGAGCCCGATGGCGACGTTGGCGTGAATGGTTCGCCGGCAGCGGCGGCTCAGGCGAATGCAGGTGCCGAGCCGGCGCAGGTCGTTGGTCATCAGCACCAGGTCCGACGAGGCGAGCGCGACGTCCGAGCCCTGCGCGCCCATGGCAATGCCGACCGCCCCGGCCTTCAGGGCGAGCGAATCGTTGATGCCGTCGCCCACCACGAGCGGCCGGTGGCCGGCGGCGACCTCGTCGATCACCCGCTGCATCTTCTGCTCGGGAAGCGCCTCGGCGCACACCTCCGGCACGTCGAGCATCGCGCCGATCCGGTGCGCCACCTCGGAGCGGTCGCCGGTCAGGAGAAGCTGGCGCCGGAGCCCCAATGACTTGAGATCGGCGATCGCCTGCCGCGCTTCCGCCCGCGGCTCGTCGGCGAGCAGGACCCAGCCGAGGAACGCCGAATCCCGTGCCACGCCGGCGATCGGTCCGTCGTGCCGCGGCGGCGCGCCGGCCGCAACCCGCAACTGCGCGAACAGCTCCGGCCGGCCGAGCGCGACACGGGATTCGCCGTCGTGCGCGACGACGCCGAGCCCGTGGGTCTCCCGCACGTCGGTGAGCACGGTCCGCTCCTCGGGCCGGATGGCGCTTGCCAGCGCCCGGCTGACCGGGTGATTGCTGACCGCTCCGATCGAGCTCGCCAGTTGCAGCAGGCCGCCGGCGGCGACCCCCGGCTCGGGCTCGAGCGCGGCCAGCCTGAGCTCCCCCAAGGTCACGGTGCCGGTCTTGTCGAAGATCACCGAATCGACGGTCGCCAGCTCCTCCAGGAAAGCCGTGCCCTTGATCAGGATGCCGTGACGGCCGGCAACCGCGATCGCGGCGATCGCCGTCGCCGGGGCGGCGAGCACGAGGGCGCAGGGGCAGGCCGCGACCAGCACGGTGAGCATCACCGCGGTGCTGCTGGTCACCAGCCACAGCACGCATGCGATCAGCAGCACGAGGACGATGTACTGCCCCGCATAGCGCTCGAGCAGCCGGGTGATCGGCGGCTTCGCCAACTCGGCCGACTGGAGCAGCGAGACGACGCGCCCCAGCGCGGTCTCCTTGCCGACGCGGGTGATCTCGATCTCGAGCCTGCCGTCGAGCGCGATCGAGCCGGCGAACACCGGCGCTCCGAGGGTGGCCTCGACGGGAACCGATTCGCCGGTGATCGGCGCGGTGTCGAGATTGGAGCTGCCGGAGCGCACGATGCCGTCCGCCGGCACCCGGTCGCCGGCGCGCAGCTCGACGACGTCGGCGGGGCGCAGCACCTCGGTCGGAACGACCTCGATCTCGCCATGCGGGAGGACACGGCGCGCGATCCCCTGGGTCAGCCTGCCGAGCGCGCGGATCGCCTCCTGCGAGCCCAGCAGGCTGCGCTCCTCCAGCACATGACCGATGATCATCGCCAGCGGCAGCAATGCCGCCGTGGTCAGGTCGCCGCTCGCCCAGGCGGCCACCAGCGCCAGCGCGATCAGCTGGTCGGTCACGCCGTGGAGGCTCGGGCGACGCAGGCTGTGCCACGCCGCCGAGAGGACCGGGATCGCCACCAGGGCGGCGGCCGCTCCCGCGACCAGGTCGGCGACCGCCTGCCCGTGCGGAACCGCGAAACGCAGGATCGCGGAGAGGATCAGCAGGCCGCCGGCGATCATCGACAGCGTCAGCTGGATCGACAGCGAGCGGCGCTCCGACAGGCTGAGCAGCGCCGCGCCGCGCGCCACATCGACCGGGCCCGCCACCATCACGTCGGTCATTCGCCTCTCCCGGGGAGATCGAGCCGGGCGCCAGAACGCGGATCGAAGGCGTCGATGCGTCCCGCCTTCTTCAGCAGCTTCGCGATGCGCTCATGATAGATCCGGTTGATGAGGGCGCCCCGCGCGCTGCCGGCATACTGGGTGCCGAGCGCGGCGATGCCGGCGGTGCGGGTCGAGGCCTCGGTGCGCCGCTCGGCGGCGAGCGCCGCCGCCTCGACGAGGATCAAGTTGCGCTCCTGATCGGCCGATTGCGTGATCTTCGTCGCCTCCGACCGCGCCGCCGCGACGTCGCGCTCCGCGGTCTGCATCGAGGTGAGGACCTGATCGAAGGCGAGCTTGGCGAGTCCCGGGAGGGATGCGGTCACATCGATGCGGCTCACCGTGATGCCGAGCCCCGCTCCCTCGCCGGCGAGCGCGGCGAGCCGGCGGTTGACGGCGGCGACGAGATCCAGCCTGAGGCGCTCCTGCCTTCCGCCGGGAAGGCGGTCGGCGTCGGAGTCGCCGCCGGTCCGCGCGACGAGGATCGCGTCGAGGTCGCGCTGGGCGCTGACGCCGACCGCGCTGGCGGCGAACAGGCGCCGCAGGGCTGGCTTGACATGATCGGCGGCGAGCACGTAGGCGGCCGCATCGGTGATCTGATAGAACAGAGTTGCCTGAAGGCGGACGATTCCGGAATCGCCGGTGAGCAGGAACGCCGTGTTGTTGCGCGGGTCGCCGCTGATCTCCGCAAAGAGCGGCGTGACGCCGCCGGTCGTCAGCAGGCTGTTGGCGCCGTCGGCGGTCAACTCGATCTGGCGGTCGAGCGCCGGAATCATCACGACCTCCTCGATCGGCCGTGGCCACGCGATGAGCAGGCCCGGCCCCTGTTCGCGGGCGATGGCGCCGAAACGCAGGACGACGGCGCGGCTGTCCGCCGCGACCTGACGCACGTTCGACAGCGCCCATCCGACGGCAACCACGCCGGCCGCCGCGAACAGGAAGCGAAACGCCACGCGTGCGATCTGCGACCACAGGCCGTCGGCATCGCGCGGACGCGCGTCGCTGACGCTCATTCGCCGTCCCTCCCCTTGGGCGGCGGCGCGGTCCGACCGTCGGTGGTGCCCGACGGTCCGTCGACCAGCAGGCGGAACGGCGCAGCGTCGGTTCGCAGGACGAGACGGACGTTGCTGCCGATGATGGTGTCGAGCGTATCGAGCGACCGCAGCAGTGTGTAGAGCTCGGGGTTCTCGCCGAACGCCTTGGCGTAGATCTCGGCGGCCTCGAGCCGCGACTTCGCCTCGATCGCGGCGGCATCGACCTTGGCCCTGGCGACCGTGACCCGGGCGTCGCGATCGGCGTTCGAGCGGATCTCGGCGGCGGCGCGCTGGCCCTCCGCCATGCGCTCGGCCGACAGCGTCTCGCGATCCGCCTTCATGCGCGCGACCGTCGCGGTCAGGGTCTCGCTCGACAGGGTCAGACGCTCGATCCCGACCTGGCGGACCGTGATGCCGTACACCTTGAGCACGTCCGCGCCGATCCGCTCGCGCAGCCGCGCCTCGAAGCGGTCGAGCGCGACCTGCTGCGGATCGGTGTTGACGAGATTGGCGAGATCGAAATTGGCCGCCGTGATCTGCAGCGCCGACCCGA
>JBEKZK010000627.1:0-3742 GCA_049509935.1 Xanthobacteraceae bacterium
ATCATGAACTCGATCGTCTGTTCCGGCGTCCAGGCGCCGGCCGGCTTCTCGGTCCGGCCGTTGGCGGTGAGCGGCGTGAACACGAAGCCGGGGATCAGCAGGTGGGCGGAGATCCGGCACTCCTCGGTGTTGCGCAACTCGTGCTGCAGCGCCTCGGTAAAGGCCTTCACGCCGGCCTTGGCGACATTATAGGCCGGGTCTCCCGGCGGCGTCGTGATCCCCTGCTTCGATCCGGTATTGATGATCAGGCCCGGCTCGCCGTGGGCGATCATGCCGGGACCGAACGCCTGGGTGCCGTTGATGACGCCGCCCAGGTTGACCTGGAGCAGCTTGTCCCAGTTCGCCCTCGCCCCGAATATGCTGCTTCCCGGCTGGATGCCGGCATTGTTCATCAGCACATGGACACGGCCGAAGGCGTTGCGCGCCGCCGCCTCGAGCGCACGCACCTCGTCCCACCTGCCGACGTCCGTCGGAACAGCAAGGGCGTCGTCCGCCGACGACACCGCCGCAACAGCCTCCGCCGCAGCGCGCAGACGCTCGCCGTCGAGGTCGGCAAGAACGACTTTCAGGCCCATTGCGGCAAAGCGTCGGGCGGCCGCAAGGCCGATCCCCGACGCCGCACCGGTGACGACCGCGACATGGGATGGTGACAACGCAGGCATCCGGATTCGCCTCCTCGGGTCCGATGTTGGCTCATTGCTTCAGTGCCGTTCCGGCACGGCTCGATCAGTCATACCAGGACGAAGGGCGGCCGACACCTTTTCGCCGGTCACGCGCGGGCGTGGGTTTCGGGCGTGGGTGACCTGGGAGTCGCGACGCTCATGACCGTTCCGGACAGGCTGGCGATGAGCATCGCCATCAGGCCGGCGAGAAAAAAACGCGCCCCAACACTAAAGTGATTGCCTAACCGTTGAGGCCGTGATACTTAGGCATATGCTTAACCAAGCGACCGATCTGGACCGCCTGTTCCACGCCCTCGCCGACCCTGCGCGCCGGGCGATGGTCGAGCGACTGAGCCGCGGACCGGCGCCGGTGAGCGAGCTGGCCCGGCCGCTGCCGATGTCGCTGCCTTCGGCGATGCAGCACCTGGGCGTGCTGGAGGCCGCCGGCCTGGTGCGCTCGCAGAAGGTCGGCCGGGTCCGCACCTGCGCCATCGAGCCGCAGGCGCTGAGCCAGGCCGAGCAATGGATCAACGCCCGGCGGATCGAGTGGGAGCACCGCCTCGACCGCTTGGGCCAGTATCTGAAAACCCTGGAAAACGAAGGAGAAGCAGATGGCTCGGGTGAATGAGGCGAAAACCGACCCGGTGGTGCGGCAACCGCCGCCGCTCAGACTGTCCCGCGTCCTCCACGCCCGGCGCGAGACGGTGTTCAAGGCCTGGAGCTCGTCCGACCACGTGAAACGCTGGTTCAGCCCGGAGACCTACACGGTTTCGGACGCCAAGGTGGAGATGCACGTCGGCGGCGCGTTCGACGTGTGCATGCGCTCGCCCAGCGGCGAGGAGCACTGGACCCGCGGCGCATTCGTCGAAATCACGCCGCATACCCGCCTGGTGATCGACCTGCACGCCACCGACAGCGCCGGCAAGCCGCTGTTTCGCGCCTACACCGAGGTCGATTTTTTCGACGCGCTCGGCGGAACGCGAATGGACGTGGTGCAGACCTACACCTTCGTCGATCCGTCGGTGGCCGCGCCGATGGTGGCGGGCGCGCCGGAGGGCTGGCGCACCACGCTGGACAAGCTGGAGACGGAGGTCGTGCGCATGCAGGGCGGAGCCGAGACCGGCGTACGCTCGGTGGTGCACGCCACATTCCACCTGGAGCGCACCTACGACGCGCCGGTCACCCGGGTCTGGATGGCGCTGACCGACGAGGCGGCCAAGCAGAAGTGGTTCGGCGGGACGCCCGGCAGCTGGGAGCTACTCGAACGCCACATGGACGTGCGCGTCGGCGGACGTGAGCGGCTGAAGGGCCGCTGGCAGGGCGGCGTGACCTCGACCTTCGACGCCATCTATCATGACGTCGTCCTGCACGAGCGCATCGTCTATACCTATGAGATGCATCTGGACGACAAGAAGATCTCGGTCTCGCTCGCGACCATGCAACTCAAACCGGCGGGTGCCGGCCGCACGACGCTGATGGTCACGGAGCAGGGTGCCTTCCTCGACGGTTACGACGACGCAGGCTCCCGCGAGCACGGCACGGGCATTCTCCTCGATGGGCTCGGCGCATCCCTGCGCCCTTAGGTCACGGCGGTGGTCCCGCGCGAAGACGCCAGCTCGACAGTCTTGATGCTCATGTCGCCTTCGAAGCGTTGCCACCGGCTTCCTGCGATCAGCCAGACGCGGAGGATGCGCTGCGGCGGGTGCCCGACGTACAGCTTGTCATCCTCGAAGAGATTTCTCTTTTCGGACAACCATGTGCCGAGCCCTCCGGTGCCGGAGCGGACGACGACATGGAATTCGCGGTCCCGCCAGGTGGGCAACGGGCACCAATAACCGTAGTTCGCCGGCAGCTCCCAGCTCCAATGGTAGCGTCGAGAGGTCTCGCGCGACACTCCGGATTTGCTTTGCCGATGCCAACACCGATCCCCTTCCGGGCCTCGTCAGTCTTCGAGATCGCGCAGCAGCGAAGCCGCGACGGCCTCTTCGGCGATGGCCAGCTGATGGGTCTGCATGGCCGGCGCCAACACCTCGTCCCATGAGGCGATCACTGCCTGGCCCGCCAAGGGATGTCCCGGGCATGCGGCCGATTGAACCGAAGCGGCATATTCGACTGCACCAAAGCGCCATGGCTGCGCTCCACACTGACGCATGACGTGATTGCCGATGCGCACGCCGGGCCAGTCGAAATCGCCATGGTAGCGTAGGCGGGCACCTGCGCGGGCCAGCTGGGTCAGCAGCGTGCGCTGTGCCGCGGCGGGCATGCCGTCGGTGCAGACCATGGGGGCGCAACGCGGCCCCAGCGCGTCGGCAGCGATCGCAAGCAAATTGGGGTTCTCGCAGACGAACACGCTGCGGTCCGTCACCGCCCACCTCGGCGGCGAACGCACCAGGGAGCGCAGCGAGACGTAGCCCGGCTCGCCCAAGCCTTCACGATTCCCCCTGTCCAGAGTCGGAAGGTTCAGGAACATCGCCGGTCGCGCCAGCTCATTGACCAGGACCCCGGCTCTTGCCCAGACGTCGCGTGCCCGCTCGTCCCGCACCTCATACGGCATATCGCTCCGATGCCGGGCATCCGGCAGCGCGTCTTCCACCTCCCAGGCGGGAGCCATGACCCGCCGCCACACCGCCAACACGACCGTCGCCGTCGCCTCACCAGAGTCCAGCGCGTGCGCGTCGCCGAGGACATCTGCGGCGAGCTGCGCACGTGGGATGCCGTTTGCCGGGAGGCGCTCGAGAACCGCTTCGGCGCGGCGGCGCAGCCGTGCAGCCGCCTCGGGGTCGCGAGTCGACAGGCGCTTGAGCAATCCGATCCCGGCGGCCGTCTGGAGGAGCTCCGCAAGCCCGGGATGACGGCAGCCGTCGACCACGTCGGACCATGCGGCCTCCAGCTTGCCGCGTGCGGTCGCGGCGTGGACGATCGGACCGTCGAGCTGCTCCAGGGCGCTGCACAGTGATTCGGCGATGCCGGCGCGTTGCAGGGCCGCGTCGATGACGGCAACGTCCACCTGCATGGAACCGACCACAAGGCGCGCCGGGCGGCCGAGCAGCGAGGCAAGCGCAGCACGCTCATCGGCGGTG
>JBEKZK010000628.1:0-3738 GCA_049509935.1 Xanthobacteraceae bacterium
CCCAGGCGTCCGCGCGATGTTGCCGATCCCGGGAGCGAGCGCCGAGAAGATCGGATCGAGATGGGCCACGGCGTCGGCGTCGCCGCCGATCATCATGCAGTAGCCGCGCTCGAGTCCCCACACACCGCCGCTGGTGCCGACGTCGAGATAGCGGATGCCCTTGGGGGCGAGCTCGCGGGCGCGCCGCACGTCGTCCTTGTACATCGTGTTGCCGCCGTCGATCACGATGTCGCCGCGGCTGAGCGCCTCGCCGAGCTCGCTCACCGCCGCCTCGGTGGCCTCTCCGGCCGGCAGCATGACCCACACGGTCCGCGGCGCGGCGAGCCCGGCGACGACCTCCCGCAACGAGGAAGCCGGTGTGGCGCCGTCCGCCGCAAGCGCCGCCACTGCATCGCGGCTGCGGTCGTAGACCACACAGGCGTGGCCGTGATGCATCACACGCCGGGCGATATTGGCGCCCATGCGACCGAGACCGATCACTCCCAACTGCATCTTGAACCTCCGATCGCTGAGCATCGTTCCTGCCGAAACCTGCCCTCGGGCTCGACCCGAGGCGTTCAGCAATTCGCCGCGCACCCGATCAAACCTTCGGGGGCTGCTCCAATGCACTCCGCGTGGCGTCTGCGAGCTCGTTCAGCCCCGCCTCGAGGTCGCCGCTCACGTGGGCGCGCAGCGCCCGGCGGCCACGGTCGCCAAGCACGCGGAAATCGCCACGCGCCTGGGCCGTCTTGACGACGCCGAAGCTCACGTTGCGGCCGGGAATCACCAGGTCGTCGGCGTCCTGCGCCGTGATCTGGAGAAAGATCCCGCTGTTTGGACCGCCCTTGTAGGCCTGCCCAGTCGAGTGCAGGAAGCGAGGCCCGAACCCCAGACAGGTGGCGACGCGCTTGTGGTCGCGAACGAGCGTGCGCAACTCCTGCAGGACCCGCGCATGCGGGCCGTTCTGCTCCACATAGGCGAGCGTCGCCGCGTAGTCGCCGGGCGCGATGCGGGCGAAATGCGCGCCGAGCCAGCTCTCCAGAGTGGCGCCTGCTCCGCGCGCCAGCAAGTCCGCGGCATTGCGCTCGTCGGCGAACAGCGCGATCCCATTGCGGCGGAACACCGGCTGCTCCGACGGCAGCGCGCCTTCGCGCTCGAAGACGTCGGTCAGTTCCCGGGTCGCGACCTTGCTCGCCTCGACGTCGGGCTGGTCGAAGGGATCGATGCCGATGACGGCGCCGGCAACCGCGGTCGCCATCTCGAGGCGGAAGAATTCCTGGCCGAGCAGCTTGGCGTCGGCGATGCCGATGCGCACGACCGGATGCCCGGCCCGTCCCAGCGCCTCGACCGCCCGGTCCTGCGCCGGATCGGCGGCGCCAATCAGCCGCAGATAGACGAACAGCCGATCGGCCCCATAGACCTCAGGGGGCCCCAGCGGCTCCCCGTCGACCGGGATCAGGCCACGGCCGTTCTTGCCGGTCGACTCGGCGATCAGCTGCTCGGCCCAGGCCCCGAAGCCGTCGATCCCGGGCGACGCGATCACCGTGACCTTGTCGCGGCCGTTGACGCCGAGGACGCCCATGGCGAGACCGAGCCGGATGCCGGGGTTCTGCGCCGCCGGCACGTCGGGGCCGCAGCCGCGCACCATCGCGCGGGCCGCGGCGAGGAAACCGCGCACGTCGAGGCCGGTCACCGCTGCCGGAACCATGCCGAAATTCGACAGCACCGAGTAGCGGCCGCCGATGCCGGGGACGCCGGAAAAGACGTCGCGGAACCGCTTCTCGGCGGCATGCTGCTGCAGCCGCGATCCCGGGTCGGTGATCGCGATGAAGTGCTCTCCGACCGCGTCGGGTCCCACCGCCTCGCAGGCGCGGGCATAAAAGTACTCCATGAAGATGTTGGGCTCGAGGGTGGTGCCGGATTTGCTGGAGACGATGAACAGCGTGCGGGCGAGATTGACCTGCGCCTCGAACGATCGGACCTGCTGCGGATCCGTGGAGTCGAGCACGTGGAGCCGGGGGAACCCCGGCGCGGCTCCGAAGGTGCGCCCGATGACCTCGGGGCCGAGGCTCGAGCCGCCCATGCCCAGCAGCAGCACATCGGTGAAGCCGTCGCGACGGACATTGGCGGCGAGCGCCTCGATCCGCTCGAGCTCGCGGGGCTCGCAGTCGACGACATCGAGCCAGCCGAGCCAAGAGCTCTCGTCGTGACCGGTCCACAGGCCGGCATCACGCCGCCACAGCCGACGCACGTTGCCGGCGGCGCGCCACGCCTCCACCGCCTGCTCGACCGCGCTCTCCTGCTCCTCGGCGAGCTCCATCGCGGCGCCGTTGAGGGCGGTGCCCAGCATCTGCGCGCGCTTGCGCGCAAGCCCGCCGAGCAGCTCGTCGAACGCATCGGCGAACAGCCGCACGCCGTCGACGACCAGATCGTCGGTGATGCGGGAAAGCGAGATGCCGAGCCGTTGGAGCGCAGCCAGCGTGTCGTGCGCCTCGTCGATACCCTCGGTCAGGGTCGCGGCGGCGCGGCCATGACCGCGGAAGGCCTCCAGCGTCTTCGGCGGCACGGTATTGACGGTGTGGGCGCCGATCAGCCCCTCGACGTACAGCACGTCGCTGAAGTCGGGGCTCTTGGTGCCGGTGCTCGCCCACAGCAACCGCTGCGGCCGCGCGCCCAGCGCGGCGAGCCGTTCCCAGCGAGGGCCGGCGAACAGCTGCAGATAGCGCTGATAGGCCAGCTTGGCGTTGGCGATCGCGACCTGGCCGCGCAGTTGCCGGAGCCCGCCGGCATCTTCCTTGCTCGAGGTTTTCAACCGCTTGGCGATCTCCTTCTCGACCGAAGCATCGATCCGGCTGACGAAGAAGCTGGCGACGCTGGCGATCCCGTCGATCGGCTCGCCGCGCGCGGCGACGGCTTCGAGCCCGCCCAGATAGGCGTCCACCACCTGCTCGAAGACGTCCTGGGAGAACAGCAGCGTGATGTTGACGTTGATGCCGTCGCCGATCAGCTGGCGGATCGCCGGCAGCCCGGCCGGCGTCCCCGGCACCTTGATCATGAGGTTTTCGCGGCCCACCGTGCGCCACAGGCGTCGTGCTTCCGCGATCGTAGCCGCGGTGTCGTCGGCCAGGTAGGGTGATACTTCGAGGCTGACGTGGCCGTCGTGGCGCTCGGCGACATCGTAGGTGCGGCGCAATTGATCCGCCGCCTCGCGGATGTCGGCGATCGCCAGCTCCTCGTAGATCGTCGTGACCGACGCATCGCCCGACTTGAGCGCGGTTTCGATCTGCGCATCGTAGGCGTCGGATTCCACCATCGCCTTCTGGAAGATGGCGGGATTCGAGGTGACGCCGGACACGCCGTCCTCGGCGATCAGGCGCTGCAGGCCGCCCTGGCGCAGGAAGTCGCGGGCGACGAAATCGATCCACACGGATTGGCCGAGCATTTCGAGAGATTTGAGAGGATTCATGGCGATCGACGTTGCGGTCCCTGCCAGTTCGCTCAATTGTTGGTCGGGCGTTCAACCCGGCCGGTGCGCGGCGATCTGCCGGCGCGCCGCCTCGGCGACGGCGGCCGCCGTGAAGCCGAAATGCCGCATCACATCACGCAACGGTGCCGACGCTCCGAAGCCGTGCATGCCGACCATCGCTCCGGTCCGGCCGACGTACCGCTCCCAGCCGAGCACGCCAGCGGCCTCGACCGACACGCGGGCGCTGACGCCGGCCGGCAGCACGCTGTCGCGATAGGCCTCGTCCTGCTCAT
>JBEKZK010000629.1:0-3732 GCA_049509935.1 Xanthobacteraceae bacterium
CTTGTCCTTGGCGAGCGTGTTGGTGACCAGGGTGAACAGCCGAAGATTGGCCTTGAAGGTCGCGGCGAGCGCATCCGCCGCGGCCTTGCGCCGGCTGCCGCTCGGGTCCTGCAGCAGGTTGAGGGTAGGCTCGATGGCGAGCTGCTCGCCCTCGACGTCGAAGCGGAGCAACGCGATGGTCTCGTCGTAGAGGCGATTCCAGGCCGACCGGCTGGGCATCGACTTTTCGTGAAACAGCTGCTCGATGCGGTCCTCGAGCTGATAGGGCTTGTCGCGGCGGACGTCCTCGACCCAGGGGCGGTAGTGGCCGAACGCCGGGTCCGCCATGGCGCGGTCCACCAGCCCGTCGTCGATGCGGTTGAGCTCGAGGGCGAAGAACAGCAGATGCGAGGAGGCCGCGGTGATGCGCTCCTGCACGTCGCCATAGAACTTGGCGCGTTGCGGATCGGTGGTGTCGCCCGCATAGACCAATCCCGCATAGGAGTGCAGGCGCCCGATCAGCTCATCGATCGCCTCGTAGCGCTCGACCGCTTCGGCGAGCGCCGCCCCGGCGCCGGCGGCGGCCGCCAGACCTGCGAGCCTTCCCTTGTAGGCGTCCTCGAAGGCCCGGCATTCGGCGTCGGCGCGATCGAGGTCGCGCTTGACCTCGGGCGCGTCGATTGCCGGATAGAGGTCGGCCAGATCCCACTCCGGCAGCCACCCGAGATCGACCGGGGCGGCGGGTTTCGCGGCAGGTTTCGCGGGAGCGTGAACGGCGGACTGCGGCATGCGGCGGCTCGAGCCTTCTTGCTGTCGGGAGATGTCGGCCGGTTCGGCCGCGAAACCTACATATTGGCGCTTGGCGGGCGGAATCAACCGCGGCGCGGCTTTACTCGCCGTTAACGGCGAGCCGCCAGGGTGACCCAAATTGGCACGCCCCGGCGCGAGGAGCCTCATGGCCGAATCCATCCTGATCGTCGACGACGACCCGGTGCAGCGTCGTCTGGTCGAGAGCATGGTTCGGCGATTCGGATATGAGCCGGTGACGGCCGACGGGGGCGATGCCGCGATCGGTGCCCTGTTCGGAGCCCACGCCCGGCAGATCGACGGCGTCATCCTCGATCTGGTCATGCCGGATCTCGATGGCCTCGGGGTGCTGGCGCGGATGCGCGAGGCCGGCCTCAACATTCCGGTCATCGTGCAGACGGCGCACGGCGGGATCGACAATGTGGTTTCCGCCATGCGGGCGGGCGCCGTCGATTTCGTCGTGAAGCCGGCCGGCGCCGAGCGCCTCCAGGTCTCGCTGCGCAACGCGCTCGCCGCCAGCGCGCTGGAGACCGAGCTGCAGCGGCTCAAGCGCAGCCGCAGCGGCACCCTGACGTTCCGCGACATCATCACCCGCAGCCCGACGATGCAGGCGGTGCTGCGGACCGCCGAGAAGGCCGCCGGCTCGAACATCCCGGTGCTGATCGACGGCGAATCGGGGGTCGGCAAGGAGCTCATCGCGCGGGCCATCCACGGCGCCGGCGAGCGGCGCGCCAAGCCGTTCGTGGCGGTGAATTGCGGGGCCATTCCCGACAATCTCGTCGAATCGACCCTGTTCGGCCACGAGAAGGGGGCTTTCACCGGGGCCACCGAGCGCCATGTCGGCAAATTCCTCGAGGCCTCGGGCGGCACGCTGTTCCTCGACGAGGTCGGCGAGCTCCCGCTGGCCGCGCAGGTCAAGCTGCTGCGGGCCATCCAGGAGGGCGAGGTGGATCCGGTGGGCGGCCGCAAGCCCATCAAGGTCGACGTTCGGCTGATCTCCGCGTCGAACCGCGTGCTCTCCACGGCGGTTCGGGAAGGCCACTTCCGCGAGGACCTGTTCTATCGGCTGCACGTGTTTCCGATCACGGTGCCGCCACTGCGCGAGCGGCCCCAGGATATCGCCGAGCTGGTGCGCCATTTCCTTGCCCGCTTCAACGCCGAGGAAGGCAAGCGCATCCGCGCCGTCACGGCGGAGGCCATCGCGATGCTCCAGCGCTTTTCCTGGCCGGGGAATGTCAGGCAGCTGGAGAACGCAATCTTCCGCGCGGTGGTGCTCGCCGAAGGCGACGAGATCGGCACCGCCGAATTCCCGCAGATCGCCGTGCAGGTTCTCGGCGCGCCGAGCCTCGGCGCCGGCTCGGCGGCGACCGTGCCGTCGCCCGCCATCGGCCCGCAGGCCACACCCCTCGTTGTCGAGCAGCCGCCTCACACAACCCTTGAGCGGGACCGGCCACATCCACCTCAGGCGGCAGGTGTCGCGATTCTCGATCAGGCGGGAGATTTCCGACCACTGGATGCGATCGAATCGGATATCATCCGATTCGCGATCGTCCACTACAATGGACAGATGTCGGAAATTGCTCGGAAATTGCAGATCGGCAGGTCGACGCTCTATCGTAAATTGAAGGAGCTCGGCTTCGCGGACGGCGACACGCCCGAATCCGAGAGCGTTGCGGCAGAGTGACAGTTCGGCGAAATCATCGAACCGTGACCGGCGTCCAGCGTATTCCGTTAGCATTTGGTCGGCATGTGACTGTATCTAGTCGAGGTGCGCCGGCCCCGGGGCGTGCGGTCTCGACGCGTTTTCCACAGGTTTTCGGGGCTCTGGGAGTGGTCTGATGAGCAGCCGTCGTCTCAATCGCATCGCCGCCGGCACGGCTCTGGCGCTCATCTTCGCCGTAGGCGGGGCTGCCGCGGCTCCGCTCGACGAGAAGGCCGACGACAAGGCCATCGAGGCACTGGTTCCGGTCCCCGACGTCGCCGATGTCCCGCCGCCGACCGCCGCCGACGTGACCGGCACCGTGCCCAACCGGTCGTCGGCCGAGCCGTCGATCGCCGGCGCACGGGCGGCGCCGTCCCCGGATCCGCTGCCCGCGGCGCCGACGCCGGCAGCGTCGAAAACCTCGCCCGATGGCGAGGGTCCGGTGCCCGCGGCGGCTGAAGGACAGGCGCCCGCGGGCGGCGACGCGACCGTGGCCAAGACCGCTGCAACCCCCGCCCTCGACCCGGTGGCCGAGCGGCTTCGCGAGCTCGTCTCGACCAAGCTCGACCGCTATATGGACCGAAAGAATCGCCAGGCCGTCGAGGCGTTCTACGCGGCGCGCAATTTCGCACCCCTGTGGATCGACAACGGCGCGGCGTCGTCGCGCGCCACGGCGGTGATCGCCCGCCTCCAGCATGCCGACGCCGACGGCCTCGATCCGTCCGATTACCGCGTCCCGGAGTTCGCGGCATCCGCCGGCCCCGACGCAACTGCCGACACCGAGCTCAAGCTCACCGCGACGGTGCTGACGTACGCGCGCCACGCCCAGGCCGGACGGGTGCATTTTTCGCGCGTCAGCGCCGATATCGTCTACAACTTGGTGTACCCGGAACCCGCCGACGTGCTGACCAGTCTCGCCGAAGCCAAGGACGCCGGCGAGGCGCTGGGCTCCTACAATCCGCCGCACGCGGCCTTCAAGGCCCTGAAGTCCAAGCTTGCCGAAATCCGCGGACATCACGGCGAGTCCGGTCCTGCGCGGATATCCGCAGGCCCGGCGCTGAAACCGGGAATGCAGGACGCGCGCGTGCCGTTGCTGCGCGACCGACTGCAGGTCGAAGGGGACTTGGGCAACTCGACCTACGACAAAGCGCTCGCCGAGGCCGTGCGGAGATTCCAGCGCGAGCACGATCTGTCGGCGACAGGAATCCTCAATCAGGCGACCGTCGAGGCGCTGAACGGGCCCC
>JBEKZK010000063.1:0-11739 GCA_049509935.1 Xanthobacteraceae bacterium
CCTACGTGGCCGGCGCCCTGATCGACATCATCAACCTGCCGCGCTGGTTTCGCTGGTGAATAGCGCATTTCCCGGAAAAAGCCCGCCCCGGACTCGATCCGGGGTGGATACCGGTTTTCCGGAAGGAAATGCGACAAACATCGAACCTAGGCCGCCGCGAACACGATGTCCTCGGCACCATGCCACAGCACGTGCTGCCCGAGCGGCCGCAGCTGATCGCGCCCCTCCGTGATGGTGAGAAAATGGTTGCCGGCGAGCTGGCCGACCTTGCTGGCGAAGCGCACCCCACCGTAGGCGAGCAGGATCTCGGTCTCGCTGATGCCGCCCGGATAGAGGATCACGTCGCCCGGGGCCGGATAGCTCGTGGAGTTCTCGAGGGGCAGCCCGAGGTCGAGATCGCCGAGCGGGATCCAGCACGCCTCGCCGCTCCAGCGCACGTGGATGATGCGCTGACGGTATGGCAGCAGGCTGGTGAATTTCGCGCACGTCTTGGGCGCCGCCGTGGTCTCGAGCCGCGCCCGGAACGCGAAGGAGCCGGCGATGATGCTGATCATGCTCATGGTCTGGTCTCCGGCGATCGGATTGTCGCGGCCGATGCGCGCGCGATTCAATGGCAAACGTATTTCAGGTGGCAGCGGAAAAGTCGATACGGAATGCCGGAGGTGATCGTGGGCTTCGGGCGGTGGCTCGCGGCCCCGCCGCATGTCGCCAATCAGCGACGAATCGCCACGCTCAAGCTCGCCGATGCCGCGCCAGCAAGGCCGCTACGGCCTGTCTGACGATCTCGCAGGTCGTGACCCCGCTCTCGGTCGCATGAGCACGCAGGTCGCGCGCGAGGTTCTCCGGCATCTTGAGCGTGATGGCGACCGAGCACTCGGCTGCCGACGACGCCGGGGCTCCGGCCCGCGCAAGCTCTAGATAGCGGTAGGCCTGCCGCCGCGACAGGCCGAACGCGCGCGACAGCGCCGCGGCCGCCTCCGCGACGACGGCCTCATCCGCGAGCAGGCGCTGCGCCGCCCTCAGTCGCTCGGCTGTTTGTGTCCCAAAAACGGTCCACGCCACTCTCGATCGTCTGCTTCCTTAGCTCGATCCGCCGTCGGTTGCATACCTGTCAAATCTGGCATTGACAGTCAGGTTGCACATCATCTGATTCGCGATTACCGTTTGTAGTGCGCACTCGGGCTGGGTGGCGATGAACGAGGATGCTCCCGATGATCACGAGACGACGCGCAATGACCTCGGCCGCTCTGTCAGCAGCGGCGACACTTCTCACAACGGCGGGGCTGGCGGGGGATCAAAGGCTGCCGCGCCGGAGGATCGATCTGGTCGCGCCGCCGTTGGTGCATGCGCACGATCAGGCCACGAAACAGGGCCCGGCAATCTTCGAATTCAGGCTGGTTGCCGAGGAGAAGCAGATCGTCATCGACGACGAGGGCACCAGGCTTCAGTCGATGAGCTTCAATGGCTCGATTCCCGGGCCGATGATGGTGGTGCACGAGGGCGACTATGTCGAGCTGACGCTGGTCAATCCATTAACGAACTCGATGCCGCATAACATCGACTTCCACGCCGCCACCGGCGCCCTGGGCGGCGGCGACCTGACCCTGGTCAGTCCCGGAGAGGAGGTGACGATCCGTTGGAAGGCCACGCGAACCGGCGTGTTCGTCTATCACTGCATCCCGGGCGGCCCGATGATCCCGTGGCACATCTCGTCCGGCATGAGCGGCGTGGTGATGGTGCTGCCGCGCGACGGGCTCAAGGATGGCGGCGGCAGGCCCCTGCGCTACGACCGGATCTACTACATCGGCGAGAGCGACTACTACGTCCCGCGCGACAAGGACGGGAAATTCATCAGCTATGCGACGCACGCCGATGCCTTTTTCGACACCATGGAGCTGATGCGCAAGCTGGTGCCCAGCCACGTCGTGTTCAACGGACGGGTGCGAGCGCTGACCGGCAGGAACGCGATGACCGCGAAGGTCGGCGAGACCGTGCTGATCGTGCACTCCCAGGCCGACCGCGATTCGCGGCCGCATCTGATCGGCGGCCACGGTGACTATGTCTGGGAGACCGGGAAATTCTCCAATCCGCCGGAGGTCGACCTCGAGACCTGGCTGATCCGCGGCGGTTCGGCCGGCGCCGCGCTCTACACCTTTCGCGAGCCCGGAATCTATCCCTATGTGAATCACAGGATGATCGAGGCGGTCGAGCTCGGTGCCACCGCCGAATTCAAGGTCGAGGGCACCTGGAACGACGACCTGATGACCCAGGTGCGGGCACCCCGGCCGATCCAGGCGCAGGCGGGCACGCCCGACTCCGCGGCGGCCAACTGAACCCGGGAAAGGGAAGGCGCGCCGGTGCACCGATTCCAAAGATGCACTAGCAAGTGTATGTTTCTAGTGCGGCTTTTAGGATTTGAAGTTCCTATGACGAGCGTGCCGCACATCTGATAGGAACTTCAAATCCGCCGCACTAGTCTGGGGCATCCTCGCCATGCCGCTCAAGGCGCGAACCGGACCCGTCGCTGCGGCGATCGTCGTCGCCACGGCGATCTCCGCCCTGGGGCCGGCGGGCCGCGCGCCGCAGCCCGCAATGCCGGATCTGGTGGAGCTGCAGCCTGATACGTTCCGCTACCGGGCCGCCGGCGATTTCACCCGCAACGGCAAACCGGCGACGCCATCGCTTGTTGCCGCCGCCATCGGGGATGGGCTGATGATGATGACGCATCAGGTCACCGTCGCCGAATATGGTCGCTGTGTGGATGCCGGCTCATGCCGGTCGGGTGATCGTAACGAGCCCGCCGATGTGCCGATGGTGAAGGTCAGCTGGTGGGACGCGATCGGCTATGCGCAATGGCTCGCGCGCGTGACCGGCCGGCGCATTCGCCTCCCGAGCGACGAGGAATGGGTTTATGCGGCCGGCATCCGCTTCAAGGATGATGCGGGCCCCGCCGGCGTCGATCTCCGCGACCCGGGCACCCGCGCGCTCGAGCGCTTCGAGCGCGAGACGGCGAGCTACGACGGGATCGACGCCGCGCCGCAGCCGGTCGGCCACTTCGGCGTCAATGAGCATGGACTGCTCGACATCGCGGGCAACGTCTGGGAGTGGACGAATTCCTGCTTCGTTCGCGGCACCCTGGACGCCGGCGGCCGGCCATCGGCCACGACGGTCAACTGCGGGGTTCGCCTCGTCGAGGGCCGTCACCGCGCCTATCTGACGGACTTCATCCGCGACGCCCGTGCCGGCGGCTGCACCGCCGGCGCGCCGCCCAGCAATCTCGGTTTCCGCCTGGTGGTCGAGGACGATCGGTGGCGGGGATCACCCGCGCAGCTCTGGGCGCGATGAAGCGAGACGAGCGCGCGGCTCGGCTCAGGTCGTCAGGAAGAAATCTTCCCCGACGGAGCGCCGCAGCAGCCCGTAGTGCGCCAGGAACTCGCTGGCCCTGACGACGCCACGGCGCTCGGCCTCGTCGGCCATCGAGCCGTAGACGAAGCGCAGCCGCCGCGACGTGATGGCGTCGGCCAGCACCTCGGGCGAAAAGCCGGTATTCCGCCCGGCGGTCCTGACCGCATCCTCGGTGTCGCCGATCAGCCCGGCGAGGCAGGAGGCGAAGACCTGGCGCACCTTGCGCGCCGTATCCGGGTTCCTGTCCGCCCATTCCTGGCGGGCGCCGACGGCGAAGAATGGGAAGATCAGGTTGGTCAGATTGCGATAGGCGTCGCCCGCATTGAAGATCGGGCGCAGCCGGCGGTCGCGGGCCAGCGCCGCCGAGATGTTGGGCTCCCACGACAGGCCGGCATCGGCAAGATGGTCCGTCACCAAAGTGACGGCCGCCGCCGGATTGTCGACGCCCTTGATCACGACGTCGCGCCCGAGATCGAGCCCGTAGGCGTCCTCGATCAGCGCGCTCACGATGCGGAACGTCCCGGTGGACTGCACGGCGGCGAGCGTCCGGCCCCGGAGCTGGGCCGGCTCGCTGATGTCGGGCCGGCCGGACAGAATGAAGATCATGTCGGCGGTGGTGATGGTGCACAACAGCTTGATCGGCACGCCCGCCTGCTGACGCGCCGCCAGCACATCCCAGCTGCCGACGCAGATGTCGTATTTCCCGGCGGCGAAATCGTCGTAGTAGGCCGAAACAGCGGTGTATTCGGTCGGCTTGGCGAGCGCGACGTCGTGCTTCTGCGCCAGTGCCTTGCCGACGATGTACTGCGCCACCAGCACGGTGAACCCCGGCGTCAGATAGGCCCAGCTTGCCGGGCTGCCCCGCCCCGGCCGGTCCTGCGCGAACGCGCGACGGCGTCCGCCGGCGGCCAGCGCCACGCTGGAGGCGGCAGCCGAGAGCGCGCCACGTCTGGTGAAGGGCCTGCTCACCGCCTCAGCGTTTGTAGAGCCCCATGATCGCCGCCTTCGCCAGTGTGTTGAAATGCAGCTGGAATCCGATGAGCGCCGCCGAGCTGTCCGCCGTCACCTGCAGCTTGTCGGTGCCGACTGCGAACACCGTGAACAGGTAGCGGTGCGGATGGTCACCTTCCGGCGGGCATGGGCCGATATAACCGGTGGTGCCGACGTCGTTGCGGGTCTGCAGCGCACCGGCCGGAAGCTTTGGCGCCTTGGGGTTGCCGGCGTCGAGCGCGAGGTCGGTCACGCCGGGAGGGATGTTCACCACCACCCAGTGCCAGAAGCCGCTGCCGGTCGGCGCATCGGGATCGAAGCAGGTAATGGCGAAGCTCTTGGTGCCCTCCGGCGCTCCCGCCCACGACAGCTGCGGCGACTGGTTGCCACCGGCGCAGCCGAAGCCGAAATCGGCGGACAGGATATGCGCCTGGCCGAGATAGTCGCCGTCCTTGAAGCTGTTGCTCCTCACCGTGAACGTCATGCTCTCCTCCGGTATGTGCGCGCACTGCGCGATCAGAGCCCCTCGCGTTCCCGCGCTGGCGGGTCGTCACGGCCGCTCATGAAATCCTCGGAGACGCGAAGTCCGTTCAGGAACAGATCTTCCCAGCGCTTGCCAACCGGACAGATGAGCCTGCTGTTGCCGAGCTTTTACGTATCAATTCGGCGAACGAAAGACAAACCGGCGATCTTCAATGCCGGTCGCCCGGCACGCCGAGGCTATTCTTTGGTCACTGGCGGGTTGGAAGCCTGGTCGAGCGTCGCTGCGGACGCCGTGCCATCTGCCGCCGGGAGGACCAATCCGGGAGCGGGAGACATCACGTCGGGTCTCGGCTCGATCCACCCGACCTGGTCGGCGACCGGCAGCAGATGAAGCACGCGCCCCTCGCCGCCGGCCGGACCCTCGCCACGACCGGCGACCAGAGAAGCCGGATAGGCCGGGAGCTCCTCGCCGTGCCCCTCCTCGATGTCTTCCTCGGGATCGTCCGACACGAACCCGCCGAGCTCGGCCTGCGCCAGTCCCTCCTCGATGGCTGCCAGCGCCTCATCGTCAAAATCGATGGCGGTCTTCTCGTCGACCATGGACAGCACGACGCTGGCCACCGCATCCTGATCGTGAGCCGGCAGCTCACGCGCCTTCTTGATCGCCTTCCAGAGCAGCTTCGTCATGCCCGCCATGGCGATTCACCCCGACCTTCGCCGAACCGGGCGCTCCGCTCGGCGCATCGACCGGGCGGCGAAGCGGTATCCACTTCGCCGCACGGTGCGCAAGCCGCCTGCCCGCGAGCGCAAGCCGCCCGAACAACAGCCGAATCCGCCGATCGATGCGGTTGAGATCCAGAAGCCCAGTCGACGTGATGCAATCCCGACATGGCGGTTCTGCGGCGGAGCTCGCGACTTTTTCGTCGACCGAGCAGCCGACCGGCGCGACGATGTCCCCAGACGCCAGGTCTGCGTTTTCGTCGAGCATCTGCTGATGCGACGAGAAACCGGAGGTTTCGGCCGCGTCCTGCGGATCGAAGGTGGGGACGAGCGCGGCGACATCCGTCACGTCGTCGGCCGGCTCAGCGATCATCGCCGGAACGGCCGGCTCGGCGGAGCGCTCCCTGCGAGCGGACCTTGCTGCCGCCTCGAGCGCGACGGGACCCACATTGCGCAGAAAGACCTGCTCGCGCGAATGGGTGAGGCGTTCGATGGCATCAGGGAGTTTCGACCAGACGACCGCCTTCACGTCGCTCATCAGCTGGCCGGCAGGGTCTCCGATGGCCTGCATCCGCCAGAACTGCACGACCTTTGGGCGGGTGCCGACTTCGTAGGCGATCGTGCCGAGGAACTCGTGGACGTAGACCTTGTGGCCAACCTCTTCCAGCACCTCGCGACGGGCCGCCGCGCGCGCCGATTCGTTCCGGTTGAGCTTGCCCTTGGGGAGCACCCAGCTGTCGTCCTTGCGCAACTGGACGATCGCGATCAGGGGCTCACGATGACCACGAATGACGATGCCGCCGGCAGCGTGTATCGGCTCACCGGCTTTCCGACGCTTCATTCCGACTCACGTCCTTGACGTCGGTGAACACGATGCCCATCGCGCGCTCGCGGGTGTAGTCGAGATAGAACTGGTTGCGTGCCAGGAAAACCAGGTCGCCGTCGAGATCCTCGGCGATGCCGGAGCCGTTCGCCGCCACGAAGGCGTCGAGGCTCTTGGGGTCGCCACCGGAGATCCAGCGGGCGAGCTGAAACTCGCAAGTCTCGAAGCCGACGTCGAGACCGTATTCGCCGGCGAGGCGATCCTTGAGCACATCGAGCTGCAACGGCCCGACCACGCCGACCAGCGCGGGCGCGCCATCGGTCGGACGAAACACCTGGACGACGCCCTCCTCGGCCATTTCCTGCAGTGCCTGACGCAGCTTCTTCGCCTTCATGGCGTCGAGCAGGCGCACCCGGCGCAGGATCTCCGGCGCGAAGCTCGGGACGCCGACGAAGGTCAGCTCCTCGCCCTCGGTCAGGGTATCGCCGATGCGCAGGGTGCCGTGATTGGGGATTCCGACCACGTCGCCCGCATAGGCCTCGTCGGCGAGCGCGCGGTTCTGCGCGAAGAAGAACTGCGGCGTGTTCAGCGGGATCATCTTGCCGGTGCGCACCTGGTACGCCTTCATGCCGCGCACCAGCCTGCCGGAGCACAGCCGCGCGAACGCGATGCGGTCGCGGTGGTTCGGATCCATGTTCGCCTGGATCTTGAAGACGAAGGCGGTCATCTGCGCCTCGCCGGCCTCCACCCGCCGCCGGTCCGCGCTCTGGGCGCGCGGCGGCGGCGCATTGGCGGCGAGCCCGTCGAGCAGGTCGCCGACCCCGAAGTTCCTCAGCGCGCTGCCGAAGAACACCGGGGTCAGATGGCCTTCGCGAACCGATCCCAGATCGAACCGCCGGCAGGCCGCGCGGACGAGCGCCAGCTCGTCCGTGAGCTCGCCGGGATCGAGGGTGCTCGACAGCGCGGCGAGCGCTGCGACGTCCATCTGGCGCAACGCCGCGCCGCGGGGCGCAGTGCCATCGATCAGCCGCACGCCGCCGGAGGCCAGATCGAGGGTGCCGACGAAGCCGCGGCCGCGCCCGATCGGCCAGGTCACCGGCGCGGTGTCGAGCGCCAGAACCTTCTCGATCTCGTCCAGCAGCTCGAACGGATCGCGGCTCTCGCGGTCCATCTTGTTGACGAAGGTGAGGATCGGGATGTCGCGCAACCGGCAGATCTCGAACAACTTTCGCGTGCGCGCCTCGATGCCCTTGGCGGCGTCGATCACCATGACGGCGGAGTCGACCGCCGTGAGCGTGCGATAGGTGTCCTCGGAGAAATCCTCGTGGCCCGGCGTGTCGAGCAGGTTGAAGACGCAACCCGCATGCTCGAAGGTCATCACCGAGGTGACGACCGAGATGCCGCGGGCGCGCTCGATCGCCATCCAGTCGGAGCGGGTCTTGCGCCGCTCGCCCTTCGCCCTGACCTGGCCGGCGAGCTCGATCGCGCCGCCGAACATCAGGAGCTTTTCTGTCAGCGTGGTCTTGCCTGCGTCCGGGTGCGAGATGATCGCGAAGGTGCGCCGTCGCTCCACCTCGGCGGAGAGCGGCGAGCGCGCGGAATCCGCCCCGATGGCGAGCTCTGGCTTGTTCATGATGGGCTGCATGTGGCAGGGAATTTTCGCCATATCAAGGGGCTGACGAAGAATCGGCTGAAGCCGGCGGTTCCGTGGCGGCAATCGCCGGCGCCCGCGCGGGGGCTTCCATCCGCGGGCCGTGCCGGTCTCGGCGGCCGCCCGCAGCGGCCTCGCGGCGGCGCGCACACCGGTTCGACGTCCGGGACAAATATCCCGGTTTCATCGGGAGCTATGTCCATTGTAGCGGGCTGCCGGGCGCCGCTAGTGTGAAGCTGCCAACGCACGACGCCCAAGGATCGGGTTGGCGAGGAAACGCGAATTGACCAAAGCCGATGGTGTTGCGGGCCGACAGCCCGGAGCCAACCGGCAGAGTCGGAATGACGGCGCCGCCGAGCGACGCTGCGTCCGACGGAGGAGCGCACGGACATCATCATCCGTTCAAATCCTGAAAGCCGCACTAGAATCATAGACTTGCCAGTGCACCTCTGGATTCCGAAGTTCGCACCAGAGGATGTCGCCAAGTGATGCGAACTTCGGAATCGGTGCACTAGGGCATCGAGGAGAACCGTCGTGAGCATTCTGCAGCGTCGCGCCGAGGCAGCGCCGGGACACCGCCTCGCAGGTTGGCTGCTTTGGCTGCCACTGATCGCACTGCTGACGATGACGGCGCCGGCATCGGCCGGCTCGGGCGATCCCATCCGGGTCGAGCTCAACGCCGCCGACAGCGTGCAAGGCCGATGCCGTCTGTCCTTCGTCATCGAGAACAAGGGCGAGGCAGCGATCGAAAGCCTCAAGCTCGATCTCGCGGTGTTCGGCCGCGACGGCGTCATCCAGCGCCGGCTGGTCACCGAGATGGGCCCGGTGCGCGGCGCCAAGACCATCGTGAAGGCGTTTGAACTCGACACCGAGTGCGGTCAGATCGGCTCGATCCTGGTCAACGACGTCACGGCGTGCGCGCCGATGGCGCCGGAGGCCTGCCTCGAGCGGCTCGCGCTGTCATCCCACGTTCCCAATGTTCGCCTGTTCATGTGAGGATCCGCCATGGAGACCGCCGCTACTGCTCTGACGCCTTTCGGCCTTTTCCTGCAGGCCGGCCTGGTCGCCAAGATCGTCATTCTTCTGCTGCTCGCGGCGTCGATCTGGTGCTGGGTGCTCATCATCGAAGGGGCGTGGTCGATCGCGCGGCTCAAGCGCGCCGTGCGGGCGGCGCGCAGCGGCGATCGGAACGCCTCGACCGAGCTGCTGGTCCCCGTCGTCGAGGCGGGGCGCCGCGCCGAAAGCCTGGCCATTCCGGGCGAAAGCGTCGGCGAGGCGCGAACCAGGGTGGCGGACGCCATGAGCCGGGCCGCGCAGAGCCTGCTCGCCCGGATCGAGGGCGGGCTTCCCAACCTCGCGGTGATCTCATCGGTGGCGCCCTTCATCGGCCTGTTCGGCACCGTGTGGGGGATCATGGTGAGCTTTTCGGCGATCGCCGACGCCAAGGACACCAGCCTCGCCGTCGTCGCGCCGGGCATCGCCGAGGCCCTCGCCGCGACGGCGATCGGACTCGCCGCCGCGATCCCGGCCACCATCGGCTACAACCGCCTGGGGGCGTCGCTGGCACGCGCCGGACAGGACCTCCAGCACGTGATCGAGGAGGACGCCATCACGATCACGGCGCATCGCAGCGGCCCCGCCCGGTCGGCTGTGGAGGTCCGCTGACATGGCCATCGGCTCGCCGCGACGAGGCAACGGGCTCTATGAGCCGGTCGCCGACATCAACGTCACGCCCCTGGTCGACGTGATGCTCGTTCTGCTGATCGTCTTCATGATTACGGCGCCGCTGCTTGCGGCCGGCATGCGGGTCGACCTGCCGCAGGCAAGATCCGCGCAGCCGCTCGACCCCAAGGAGCCGGTCATCGTGACCGTCGCCAAGGACGGCAAGATCTATCTCGGCCAGGACGTCATCTCGGTCGAGGAATTGCCGCGCGCCGTTCGCGCCAGGCTCGGCGGCGACCAGACCCGGGCCATCCACGTGCGCGGCGATCGCGAGGTCGTCTATGGCGACATCGTCGCCATCATGGACCGCCTCGCCCAGAACGGGCTGGTCAAGATCGCGCTGGTGGCCAATGCGCGAAACGAGCCTCCACCCCGTCCGGCGGATCCGCCGGGTCGTTGACGGAGGCGCAGGTGATGCGGCCGGCGCGTGGATCCATTGCGGACGTGACGCCGCCCTGGGTTCGGCCTTGGGCGATCGGGGTCGTGGCGCTCGTTCATGCGGTCGTCATATTCGCCGTGCCGTGGCCGAATCCGCAGGATTTGGTGGTCCCGGTCACGCTGCAGATCGACGTCGTCGCCAGCGGCGAGCCGGCCCAGGCCGAGCAGGTGGTCGACGAAAAGCCGAGCGAGGCCCAGGCCGGCGAGGTCAAGCCGGTCGAGACCCGCCAGGCGGAGCCCGATGACGTCGCGCCGCGAGAGGCCACTGAGGCCAAGCCCGTCGAGGAGCCGCCACCGCCGCAGACACGGGTCGCCGAGGACGCGGCCCTGCCGCCGGAGGCCAAGCAGATCGTTCCCGCCGAGCAGGTGCCGGCCGACCCCCGGCAGCACGACACCGTGGCGATGACGGCGCCGGTGATCAAGTCCGTGGAGCTGCACCCGGATGTGCCACCCGCCGCCGAGCCTCCGCCGCAGCACGTCGCGCCGGACGCGCGCGAGACCCGGCACAAGGAGGAAGAAGCCGAGAAGCGCAAGGAGGAGGCCGAGAAGCGCAAGCGTGCCGCCGCGGCCTCGCGCGTCGCGTCGCGCGCCGGAGCGGTCACCGGGCGCGGCGAGACCGGTGCTGCGAGCGGCGCAGTCGCGACCGCCGACTATCGCGCGCTGGTGAACGCCGAGCTCAACCGGCGCATGCGGTATCCGGAATCCGCGCGCGCCGAAGGCGCGACCGGGACCGTCGTCGTCAGTTTCACCATCGGATCATCCGGCCGGGTGACGGCGAGCTCCATCGTGCGGTCATCCGGTCACGGCATGCTCGATACCGCGGCGCGCCAGATGCTGAGCGCATTGTCGCTGCCGCCGCCCCCCGGGGGTCGGTACAGCGCCGTCGCGCCGGTCCACTTCAGCCTGAACCGATGACGCGCCGCAGCCCGAGGCGAGCGTCGATCGCAGGTCGCATCACGGCGGCATGCGAGCCGGGAACAATGTCCCTGGTGCGGCGGACAAACATCTCTTGTGGCCGTGGACACCTATTCTATAGGTGTTAGTCACAGGGGACGGACGGGCGGGTTCTCGGGTTGACGACGCGACCGGGCACGCGGAGGGGGGTCATGACGAAACGGGGAATGGCGCTGCGCAGCGCCATGCTGTTGACGACCTGCGCGGTGGCGCCCTTGGGAGCTCGGGCGCAGGACCAGCTGCCGACCGTCGAGGTCGTCGGCGTGTCTCCGGTTGCGGGAAGCGACATCGATCGTGACAAGGTGCCGTCGAACGTCCAGTCGCTCGGTGCGTCGGACTTCGAGGTCGAGAAGTCGCCGGGCCTGCTCGATTCGATCGTCCGGGCGGCGCCCTTCGTATCGTTGAGCGATCAGTCCGGCAACCAGTTCCAGCGCAATCTCGATTACCGCGGCTTCACCGCCTCCCCGGTGTCCGGGACGCCGCAGGGCATCGCGGTGTACCAGAATGGGACCCGCATCAACGAGGCCTATGGCGACATCGTCAACTGGGATTT
>JBEKZK010000630.1:0-3730 GCA_049509935.1 Xanthobacteraceae bacterium
CGAGCACTTGCACACGCGCAACGCGGCAGGGCTCTTCGATGTCTCCCACATGGGCCAGGCTTTTCTGGTCGGCCCCGATCACGAGACCACCGCGCTGGCGCTGGAAACGCTGGTCGCGGCCGATATTCTCAATCTCGACCCCGGGCGCCAGCGCTACACCCAGCTGCTCAATCCCCAGGGCGGCATTCTCGACGACCTGATGGTGACGCGATCCACCGATCCGGCCGAGGACGGCGTGCTCATGCTCGTGGTCAACGCGAGCCGCAAGGACGCCGACTTTTCGCATCTGGTCGGCGCTCTGCCGGGCAACGTGAGGCTGTTGCGCGCCGATCATCGGGCGTTGATCGCGCTGCAGGGCCCGCAGGCCGCGGAGGTGCTGGTGCGGCACTGCGCCGACGCGGCCGGACTGGCGTTCATGACGGCGATGGACACCCGCTTCGACGGGATCGACTGTCATGTCAGCCGCTCCGGCTATACCGGCGAGGACGGCTTCGAGATCTCCGTCAAGGCGCCGCGGGTGCGGGCGATCGCCGAACGGCTGCTCGGCCACCAGGAGGTGAAGCTGATCGGGCTCGGCGCCCGCGACTCGCTGCGCCTGGAAGCCGGCCTGTGCCTCTACGGCCACGACATCGACGAAACCACGTCGCCGATCGAGGCGGCGCTGACGTGGTCGATCCAGAAGCGGCGGCGCGAGGCCGGCGGGTTTCCCGGCGCCGACCGCATCCTCGGCGAGTTGCGGACCGGGCCGGCGCGGCGCCGCGTCGGGATCCTGCCGGAGGGCCGGTTGCCGGCGCGCGAGGGCGCCGAGATCCACGCCGCCGACGGCAGTCCGATCGGCAAGGTGACGTCCGGCGGATTCGGCCCGAGCCTGGGCACGCCGATCGCCATGGGCTATGTGGCACGGCCATCCGCCGAGCCCGGCACGGCGGTTGTGCTCACGGTGCGCGGCAAGCAGCTGCCCGCCAGGGTCGTCCCGCTGCCATTCGTGCCGCACCGCTATCGGCGCGGACCCGCGGGCTGAACACGGAAGACGAGGACAGACGATGCCCAACGTGCGTTACACCCGGGACCATGAATGGATCAGACTCGATGGCGACGTCGGGACCGTCGGCATCACCAACTACGCCCAGACCCAGCTCGGCGACATCGTGTTCGTCGAGTTGCCCGAGGTCGGCCGCAAGCTCGCCAAGGGCAGCGAGGCCGCCGTGGTCGAGTCCGTGAAGGCGGCGAGCGACATCTATGCGCCGGCGAGCGGCGAGGTGATCGAGGTCAACGACGCGCTCGAAGGCGCCCCGGCGACCGTCAATGAGGACGCCGAAGGCAAGGGCTGGTTCATGCGGGTGAAGCTGACGAGCCTCGGCGAGCTGGAGGACCTGATGACGGCCGAGGCCTACGAGCAGTACGTCGAGTCGATCTCGCGGGCGCCGCCGGTGGCATCATGAGCATCCCTCGTTTCCGGGAACCCAGATGCGCTATCATCCGCTGACGCCGCAGGATCGCGACCAGATGCTGGCGCGCATCGGCATCGCGCATGTCGACGAGCTGTTCGCCGACGTGCCGAACGACAAGCTGCTCCGCCATCTGCCCGACCTTCCGATGCACCGGAGCGAGATCGAGGTCGAGCGCATTCTCGGGCGTCTCGCGCAGAGGAACGCGCCGGCCGGCTCGCTGCCGTTCTTCGTCGGCTGCGGCGCCTACCGCCATCATGTGCCGGCCAGCGTCGATCACCTGATCCAGCGCTCGGAATTCCTGACGTCCTACACGCCCTACCAGCCGGAGATCGCGCAGGGCACGCTGCATTACCTGTTCGAGTTCCAGACCCAGGTGGCGATGCTCACCGCCATGGAGGTGGCCAACGCCTCGATGTACGACGGTTCGACCGCGACCGCCGAAGCCGTCCTGATGGCTCATCGCATCACCCGGCGGCACAAGGCGGTGCTCTCCGCCAACCTGCATCCGCACTATCGCGCGACCGTCGAGACCATGTCGGCGATGGCGGGGCATACGGTCGTCGCACCGTCGCCCCATGCGGCCGGACCGGATGATCTCCTCGATCAGATCGACGATGAGACGAGCTGCGTCGTGGTGCAGACCCCCGATCTGTTCGGCCACTTGCACGACCTGGGGCCGCTCGCCGACAGGGCGCACCGGGCGGGCGCCCTGCTCATCGCGGTCGTCACCGAGATCGTCTCGCTCGGGCTGATCGCGCCGCCCGGCGAGGCGGGCGCCGACATCGTCGCCGCCGAAGGCCAGTCGCTCGGCAATGCGCTGTCGTTCGGCGGCCCCTATGTGGGCCTGCTCGCCACGCGACAGAAGCTCGTCCGCCAGATGCCCGGCCGGGTCGTCGGCCAGACCGACGACGCCGACGGTCGTCGCGGCTTCGTGCTCACCTTGTCGGCGCGCGAGCAGCACATTCGCCGGGAAAAGGCGACGTCGAACATCTGCACCAACTCGGGTCTGTGCGCCCTCGCCTTCACGATCCATCTCACGCTGCTCGGCGAGGCGGGCCTGACGCGTCTCGCGCGGATCAATCACGCCCACGCGGTCGATCTCGCCGATCGGCTGGCCCAGGTCCCCGGCGTGACCGTGCTCAACGACTGCTTCTTCAACGAGTTCACCATCCGGGTTCCGGGAAATGCCGCCGACGTGATCGAACGGCTCGCCGCCCGGGGCGTCCTCGGCGGCGTGCCGGCGACACGGCTCGACCCGGAGGTCGATCTCGCCGAGCTCATCATCGTGGCCTCGACCGAGGTCAACACCGACGATGATCGCGCCGCCTACGCGGCGGCGCTGCGCGAGGTGCTGGCGTGATGAACCGTCAAGGCCACGGGTCCGACTTCGCCGGCGCGGTCGCGCACGCGCCGCGCACGTTCACCGGCAATCGGGCGCTGGCCATCGAGGAAGCGCTGATCTTCGAGACCGGCCGGCCGGAGGTGACCGGCGTCGACCTCGACGAGCCGCAGGACTTCACGCCGCGGCTCGGCCGGCACCGGCGCGCCAGCGCGGTCGGGCTGCCCGGCCTCAGCGAGCCGGAAACGATGCGGCACTACGTCAAGCTGTCGCGGATGAACTTCGGCATCGACACCGGCATGTTTCCGCTCGGTTCCTGCACCATGAAGCACAACCCGCGGCTCAACGAAAAAATGGCGCGGCTTCCGGGCTTCGGCGACATCCATCCGCTGCAGCCGCTGTCGACAGTCGCGGGCGCACTCGAGCTGATCGCCGAGGTGGCGCGCTGGCTGTGCGAGCTCACCGGCATGGCGGCGGTCGCGATGACGCCGAAGGCGGGCGCCCACGGCGAGCTGACCGGCATGATGGCGATCAAGGCGGCGCTGGCGGCGCGCGGCGAGCAGCGCTCGGTGGTGCTGGTCCCCGAGTCGGCGCACGGCACCAACCCGGCGACCGCGGCGCTGCTCGGCTACCGGGTCGCCGCAGTGCCGGCGCGACGCGACGGCACCGTCGATCCCGCCGCCGTCGCCGAGCTGATGACGGCGGACGTGGCCGCCATCATGCTGACCAATCCGAACACCTGCGGCCTGTTCGAGCGCGACATCGCGGAGATCGCCGCGATCGTGCACGGCGCCGGCGGGTTGTTCTATGCGGACGGCGCCAACTTCAACGCCATCGTCGGCAAGGTGCGGCCCGGCGATCTCGGCATCGACGCGATGCACATCAACCTGCACAAGACGTTCTCGACGCCCCACGGCGGCGGCGGGCCCGGCGCCGGACC
>JBEKZK010000631.1:0-3728 GCA_049509935.1 Xanthobacteraceae bacterium
GGTTGGTTAAAAATATATCCCGCACATCACCCGCGCGATAGCGCGTGTGATGAAATCGATTTACCCCGGTCGTCATCGCCCGATTCAAGCGGGCGACCCAGTGGCCGATGTCGAATGGTGCGGCAATTTGCTCGTCAACCTCGAGCGCTGTTGATTACTGGGTGGCCCGCTTGAAGCGGGCCATGACACCTGTGGAGAATCGGAGATTTCATCGCGAGGGTTTCAGGCCGGTGCCAGCGACATTTTTCACGGATCGACCTTCATTGATCGACCATCCGGCTTCGCGCCGGTTTCGCCCCGCGCCCGCAATCCCCATGTCATGCCCATGCGCGCGGAAGACCTCCTGAAACCCACCCCGGCAGGACTGTGCTGCCCGCCGGGCGACTTCCACATCGATCCGGTGCGCCCGGTCGACCGCGCGGTGATCACGCACGCGCATTCCGACCACGCCCGGGCGGGCCACCGCGCGGTGCTGGCGACCGCCGAGACCCTCGACCTGATGCGGCTGCGCTACGGCGAGGATTTCGCCGGCACCACGCAAGTCGTGGCGTACGGCGAGACCGTGCGGCTCGGCGGAGTCGCGGTGACGTTGCATCCGGCCGGCCACGTGCTCGGCTCGGCGCAGATCGCGGTCGAGGCCGGCGGGCTGCGGATCGTCGCCTCCGGCGACTACAAGGACGTCGCGGACCCGACCTGCGCGCCGTTCGCGCCGATCGCCTGCGACGTTTTCATCACCGAGGCGACGTTCGGCCTGCCGGTGTTTCGCCACCCCGATCCGCAGGCCGAGATCGCCCGGCTGCTGCAGTCGGTCCGGCTGTTTCCGGACCGCGCCCACCTGGTCGGCGCCTATGCGCTCGGCAAGGCGCAGCGGGTGATCGCGCTGCTGCGCCGGGCCGGCTGGGAGCAGCCGATCCACCTGCACGGCGCGCTCGAGACGATCAGCCGCTACTATGCGGGACGCATGGATCTCGGCGAGCTGCGGCTGGTGCGCGACGCCGCCAAGGCCGAGCTCGCCGGCACCATCGCGCTGTGCCCGCCGTCGGCGCTGCAGGATCGCTGGACCCGGCGGTTTCCCGATCCGATCACGGCGTTCGCGTCGGGCTGGATGCGGGTGAGGGCGCGGGCCCGCCAGCGCGGCGTCGAGCTGCCGCTGGTGATCTCCGACCACGCCGATTGGGACGGCTTGACGGCCGCCATCCCGGCGACCGGCGCGGCCGACATCTGGGTCACCCACGGCGAGGAGGATGCGCTGGTGCATTGGTGCAAAACGCGCGGCATCGCGGCGCGTCCGCTGCGCATCCTCGGCTACGGCGAGGAGGACGACGTGCCGGACGCTGCGCCATGAACGACCAGACAACGGCCGCCGTGCTCCCCCTTCCCCTGGCGCATCCCGATCGCCAGGGCATGAACCGCTTCGCCGCACTGCTCGACCGTCTCGCCTACGAGCACGGCCGCAACGCCAAGCTGCGGCTGATGACCGAGCATTTCCGCAGCCTCCCGGATCCCGAGCGCGGCTGGACCCTGGCGGCGCTGACTGGCTCGCTCAGCTTCGCCCACGCCAAGCCCGGCATCATCCGGGCGCTGATCGCCGAGCGCGTCGACCCGTTGCTGTTCGAGATGTCCTACGACTATGTGGGCGATCTCTCCGAGACGGTGGCGCTGATGTGGCCGGTCAGCGGACCATCGCCCGGCCCGACGCCCTCCCTCTCCGAGGTGGTCAACACGCTGGCGGCGCTCGGCAAGCTCGACCTGCCGGGGCAGCTGGCGCGCTGGCTCGACGCGCTGGACGAGACCGGCCGCTGGGCGCTTTTGAAGCTGGTCACCGGCGCGCTGCGCATCGGCGTCTCGGCGCGGCTCGCCAAGACCGCGGTGGCGGCGCTGGGCGAAAAAGATCCCGACGAGATCGAGCTGATCTGGCCGGGACAGAAGCCGCCCTATCTGCAGCTGTTCGCCTGGGTCGAGGGCCGCGCCGAAAGGCCGGCGGCGGTCGATGCCGCGCCGTTCCGCCCGGTGATGCTCGCCCATGCGGTGGAGGACGGGGATTTTTCAGGGCTCGACCCGCGGGACTTCGTGGCGGAATGGAAGTGGGACGGCATCCGCGTGCAGGCGGCCGCCGGCACCCGGCCGGACGGCGAGCGCCTGGCGCGGCTCTATACCCGCACCGGCGAGGACATCTCGCACGCCTTTCCCGATCTCATGGAGGCACTGACCTTCACGGGCGCGATCGACGGCGAGCTGCTGATCATGCGCGAGGCCCGCGCGCAGTCGTTCAACGCCCTGCAGCAGCGGCTCAACCGCAAGACCGTCACGGCCAAGATGCTGGCCGAGCTGCCGGCGCACCTGCGCGCCTACGATCTGCTGGTCGATCAGGACGGCGATCTGCGCGCGCTGCCGTTCGCCGAGCGCCGCGACCGCTTGGCGCGGCTCGTCGAAAACCTCGGCGACCGCCGCATCGACCTGTCGCCGGTGGTGCCGTTCGCCACCTGGGAGGAGCTCGCCGCCGCCCGCGCCGACCCGGCCGCGCACGGCGCCGGCGACGACGCCGAGGCGGTCGAGGGCGTGATGCTCAAGCGCCGCGACGCGCCCTATCTGCCCGGACGCCCCAAGGGATTGTGGTGGAAGTGGAAGCGCGGCCCGGTGCTGGTCGACGCCGTGCTGATGTACGCCCAGCGTGGCCACGGCAAGCGCTCGTCGTTCTATTCCGACTATACGTTCGGGGTCTGGCGCGGCGGGCCCGGCGGCGACGAGCTGGTGCCGGTCGGCAAGGCCTACTTCGGCTTCACCGACGAGGAGCTGCTGCGGATCGACCGCTTCGTGCGCGCCAACACCATCAACCGCTTCGGCCCGGTGCGCGAGGTCGTGCACGAGCCCGACCGCGGCCTCGTCCTCGAGGTCGCGTTCGAGGGCCTGCAGCAGTCGACCCGCCACAAGTCGGGGATCGCCATGCGGTTCCCCCGCATCAGCCGGCTGCGCTGGGACAAGCCGCCGCGCGAGGCCGACCGGCTGGAGACCTTGGAGCGCATGCTCGCCGGCAATACGCTGCGGCGGGCGGGGCAATCGGGATGAGTTGAAAAGTCACAGAAAAAACCCGCCCTCGGGGTGGAGAGCAGAGTCCATATGACCGCAAGAACCCGGGAGCGCGACCCCGGGCCGGGGCGCAGACCCTCAGCCGTCGTTATTGGGCTTCGGCGATGACGGCGCAACGCATTGGAAACATTGCAGAACCAGGCGCATGACGGCGTGCTTCCCTAAAGGCCCCGATAATCGTGCGCAACGTAACACCGAACGCGTCGAATTTCCAGCACGATCCTTTGTCGCTCGGACCGATAACCGCGTTCGATGCAACGCGTTCCCGATCGACAGTACACGCGACACCTACGCCTGGCCATATTTCTGGATGACCCGATAGGCCCGGCGCAGGGTGTCGACCTTGGTCTCATCGAGGGTGGCGGCCACGGCCGCGCTCCCGGAGCCGGGTGTACCGATCAAGAGCTCCAGCACCCGTCGTGCGGCGGCCACCGCCTTGTCGCCCTCGCCGATATGATCGTAGGCGAAGCACAGCGTATCGAGCTGGTCATCGTCCTCGTGCGTCGCCACGTCGACGTTCGATTCCACGTATCTCAGATGGGGTTCCAGATTGGCGCTTGCGAGGGCATCGCCGGCGAGCCCCGCCCGCGCGGCCACCGACAGGTATTCCACGACGTAGTACAGCATGTTGTTGTGGCGGG
>JBEKZK010000632.1:0-3722 GCA_049509935.1 Xanthobacteraceae bacterium
CTCCACGATGATCCCCAGCTCAATCAACCTCATGATCGGCGGCACAGCTTTGATGCGCGGTCTGCCAGGAATCCCACAACTGCTGGTGCGGTTCATGCCCGTTGGGAAGTCCGTGCCAAAGGCCGAACGACAGTGGATGGCCGCCGTTCTCGCGAGTCAGTGGGTCGGCGGCATTATCCTTGGCCTTTTCGTGCAAGTTGTTACTGTCATCGTCGTCATCGGGCATATCATGCCCTGGCTCGGCTGGGGACTGCTTGACATGGCGCGTGACCTAGCGGCCTTGGACCTGCCAGGTCAGATCATTGCTTTGTTTAGGTAATCAAATGTTGGCGCAGGTTGTTAGTGCACTTACAGCCCCACCCCATATATGGTTCGCCCCGCTGGCTTGGACCTAGCTCAGCTAGGTGTCCGTTATCTAGCGCCGAGCAGCACCGACCCAAACCGTGCCAGAAGAACAGCGATGCGGCGACCGCCTCTGCCCGGCGCTGTCGCGGGCGTTGCGGCATGCAAGACGGTGCAGGAGGCGCGGATGGTGGGCGCGGCTGGGATCGAACCAGCGACCCCTACGATGTCAACGTAGTGCTCTCCCGCTGAGCTACGCGCCCATCATCGGCTCTCGAGGGGACGAAACCCTATATCGGCTCGCCGGGAGACAGGCAAGCGGCGACGAGACGCCGGGCGCACGCGACCGGCCGAGGCAGCCGGCCGAATGGACGAAGGCTCCGACAGCGCGCCCTCGAGGCCCGCCCGCCGGATCAGGTCCGCAGGCGGCCTCGTCGGACCGCGCCGGCGCTCACGCGGCAAGCATCTTCTGCACCTCGTTGACGAGGTCGCGCAGATGGAACGGCTTGGACAGGACCTTGGCGTCCTTGGGCGTGTGCGAATCGGGGTTGAGGGCGACCGCGGCAAATCCCGTGATGAACATGATCTTGATGTCGGGGTCGAGCTCGGAGGCCCGGCGCGCGAGCTCGATGCCGTCCATCTCGGGCATCACGATATCGGTCAGCAGCAGCTCGAACGGCTCCTCGCGCAGGCGCCGATAGGCCGACATCCCGTTGTCGTAGTCGATGACGTCGTAACCGGCATTCTGCAGCGCCTTGACGAGGAAACGACGCATGTCGTTGTCATCCTCGGCGAGCAGGATCTTCGGCATCGCTTCGGTCTGGTTCACGGGATTCGCCGATACTGTAAATGAATGGTCATTCCATAAGCCCCGATGCGGGTAAACATGCGGTGAACCGGCGAGACTATTTGCGCATGACCACCGGTGGAATATCAGGCGCCAATCGGCCGGCGAGTCAATACCTCCGGGTCGCCGACGATCCGCCCGCAAAGCGGAACCAGCGGACCCGGGCGTCCCGATGGCAAATTTCTTTGCGCCGGACGGGGTGAGCGGCCTTGGCAGAACGCTCGCCGCATGGACAATGGGCCGCGACTGTCCGTAGAAGAGCCCGGACGACAACGGGTATGCGGCGACGCCGCGACAGGCCCAGGGACGCGGCGGATGCGATGACCGATCTGTTGGCAGCCGAGTTCGATCCGCCGTTCGAGATTCTCCACCCCGAGGGATTGCGGGCACCGATCGTATTCAACTCGCCGCACAGCGGGCGGATCTACCCCCGGGCGTTTCTCGCCGCAGCGCGACTCGATCTGGCGACGCTGCGCCGGTCGGAGGACTCCTTCGTCGACGAGCTCATGGCGGGCGTCGTGCGCCTCGGCCACCCGTTGATGCGGGCACATTTTCCGCGCTGCTACATCGACGTCAATCGCGAGCCCTACGAGCTCGATCCGCGGATGTTCGAGGGTCGCCTGCCATCGTTCGCCAACACCCGCTCGATGCGGGTCGCCGGCGGGCTCGGCACGGTTGCCCGTGTGGTCGGCGACGCCCAGGAAATCTACGGTGAGCGCATCCCGGTCGACGACGCGATGCGGCGCATCGAGGGGCTGTACAAGCCCTACCACCGGGCGCTGCGGCGCCTGCTCACCGGCATCCATCGCGACTGTGGCGCCGCCATTCTGGTCGACTGCCATTCGATGCCATCGACGGCCGCCACCAAGGACGAGCGCCCGCGAGCCGATATCGTGCTCGGTGACCGCTACGGCACGAGCTGCGTGGCGGCGGTATCGGAGACCATCGAGCTGACCTTCCGCGAGCTCGGCTACGCGGTCAGCCGCAACAAGCCGTATGCGGGCGGCTTCATCACCGAGCACTATGGAAATCCGGCCGCCGGGCTGCATTCCATCCAGCTCGAGGTCAACCGCGCCCTCTACATGGACGAGCGCTGCTACGAGCGGGCAGACAACTTCGCGCGGCTCGCCGCCCACATGGTGGCGGTCGCCGACCGGCTCGCCGAGCTGCCGATCGAGGAGCTGCGGCCCTACCGGGCGGCGGCAGCGGAATGAGCTTGCCTGCTCCGGTGTGACGGGCGCGCGGCCGGCATGGGCGCGTTCGACATCGGCCGATCGATCGGAATTTGGCGAATCCCCTGTCGGCACCGCGCCGCGACCGAGCACAAGAAAAAGGGCCGCTCGCGGTTGCAAGCGGCCCAAGTCTAGGGAGGAAACGCCCAAGGAGGGCGGCGGGAATGCGACGAAATCGCATTGCCGCGCTGCAACAATATGCCCCCGCGGCGCACAAAGGGCAAGCTCTGTTGACGTATCCTTAATGGGTTATCAGCTGCGGCAAACGCGCGCACTGGTATACCAGGCCTCAGCGAGAGAGCGGCTCATGCTCCTGCCGGAAGACGCGCCATGACGGCGATCGATTTTTCCGCGTTCGTCGACGACCTCGCCACCTTGTCGGGTGACACGATCCTGCCGTTCTTCCGCACCGCGCTGGGGGTGGAGAACAAGGATCCCCTGGGCGGCTTCGACCCGGTCACGGCGGCGGACCGTGCCGCCGAGGCGGCGATGCGCCGGCTGATCAGCCGGACCTTTCCGGCGCATGGCATCGTCGGGGAGGAATTCGGCAGCGAGCGCAGCGACGCCGAGTACGTCTGGGTGCTCGACCCGATCGACGGCACGAAATCCTTCATCTGCGGCATGCCGGCCTGGGGCACCCTGATCGGGCTCACCCGCCATGGCGAGCCGGTGTTCGGCATGATGCACCAGCCGTTCACCCGCGAGCGCTTCAGCGGCGACGGGGCGGGCGCGCGCTACCGCGGACCCGCCGGCGAGCGCGCCCTGACCACGCGGTCGTGCGGTTCGCTCGCCGAGGCCGTCCTGCTCACCACCAGCCCGCGGCTGATGAAGCCCGACGACGGCCGTGCCTTCGCGCGCGTCGAGGACGCGGTGCGCCTGTCACGCTACGGCGGCGACTGCTACGCGTACTGCATGCTGGCGGCCGGCCACGTCGATCTCATCATCGAGACCGGGCTCAAGCCGTACGACGTGGCGGCGCTGATCCCGATCATCACCGGAGCTGGCGGGATGATCACCACCTGGGACGGAGGCCCCCCGCAGGCCGGCGGTCGCATCGTCGCGGCCGGCGACCGGCGGGTGCACGAAGCCGCGAGGGAGAAGCTGAGGACGGAGGACGGAGGACGGAGGACGGAGGACGGATGACGGAGGACGGATGACGGAGGACGGATGACGGAGGACGGAGGACGGAGGACGGATGAGGACGGAGGACAGACTGCAGAGGATGGACAGCTGCTGATGTCTTGTTAGTTGTCTGTTCTCTGGTTCTCCGTCCTCCGTGTCTTCTGTCCTCTGTCCTCTGT